>JAGHYT010000013.1:0-51373 GCA_017743535.1 Chloroflexus sp. | reverse complement strand
GCCGCGTCCCTGGTGGTGGTATCTCGGTTATTGAACGTAGCCGATGTGTTATAATCCAACTCTCGGTAGCTGCATGTATGAGGCGGGCACGACTATCGTGTTCGTCAGGGAGTCTTTGGTGCCTGCACGTCCATTTCTCAAGTGGGCTGGTGGTAAAAGTCAGCTTCTACCAGAGCTTTCGCGGCGCATTCCAGCGCGCTTTGGCCGCTATCATGAGCCGTTTGTCGGCGGTGGCGCCTTGTTCTTTTATCTCTGGAATAATGGATTGTTACGGCAAGGAGCATTGCTGAGCGATCTCAACGCAGAACTGATCGACTGTTATATTGCCGTTCGCGATGAAGTTGACGAGTTGATCGAACTCCTCCATCGTCTGCGTCCTTACGCAACGGATCGCGAGTTCTTCTACGAGATTCGCAGTTGGGATCGCCGACCGGATTTCGCTCATCGGCCACGGGTGGAACGTGCAGCGCGTACCATCTTTCTCAATCGTACCTGTTATAACGGCCTGTATCGACTAAACAATAAAGGCCAATTCAATGCCCCCTTTGGTTACTACAAAAATCCACTGATCGTCGATAGCGATAATCTCCGTGAAGTTAGCCGGGCCTTGCACAATGTCGAACTACGGGTTGCCGACTTCGCTACGGTGCTTGAAACGGCTCAACCGGGCGATTTCATCTACTTTGATCCACCGTATGTACCGGTCAGTTCAACGGCATCGTTTACCAGTTATACCAGGCGCGGCTTCGATGAAACCGAGCAGCGTCGATTGGCGCAGGTTTTTCATCAACTGGCCGCCCGCAATTGTTTTGTGATGCTCTCGAACTCATCAACCACGCTGGCCCGTCAGTTGTACGCCAGTGCCTGCCAGGTCGATGTGGTCTTAGCCAGTCGTAAAATCAATTGCAACGGTTCTCGTCGCGGTATGGTTGAGGAGTTGATTGCCTGTAGCTTCTCTACCGCATCTCAGAGCCAGTATGCGGACGACACCAGCGTGGCCCTTCTTGCCGGTGACTGAACCACGTTGATCGTTGACTAGACTACTTGTGACCGTATTTGTTCCAGATAATGACTGAGAGGTATCCGGCAACGCCAATTGCGACTCCAACTGGCCACGAGTTACTGACCTGCGAACCGACCAATCCGACCAGCAAAGGACCTACTGCCGCCAACAGTGGGCGTAGATCGTCATCTGGAGGCGGATGCAGCCGCGGGCGCCGTGGTGCTGGCGGCGCCTCTTCAGCCTGCCACTCCGGTGCTGATGAATCCTCCTCGTCTTCATCCTCGTCGGTCTCAAAAATTGCCGGCGGTAAGGGATTATCTACCGGCGGCTGTTCACGCAGCTCTGCCCGATATGCCTTGCGCCAACGGTAAGTTGGTCGACGACGGGTTTCGTACAGATGGTAGGCAGCACGCTGTAAGAAGGCCGGTTGACCGGCACTGAGCGCCATAAGTTCGCGCACCTCATCGGCGCTAAAGAGCTGTTCACCCTCGGCAAGGTAACTGTCGAGCAGTAAGCGAGCTTCGGCGAAACTGAGCGGACCGAGACGCACTGTGGCGAAGGGTTCACTCAGCAATGGTGGCGTGCCACGCACTGCACCTACGACCATCAGATCGTAGGCCAGGCTCTGACCGGTTGGCCCGGCTACACCGTGGTAGCCAGGAGCACTCCGTCGGGCCAGTCGGCCTAGCCGTTCGAGCAGTTCGGTTCCCCAACCGGCAGCAATCGCTGATTCTACACCGTCAAGACAAATCAACACCGGACGACCACTGGCTGCCAGCCGTTGTTCAAGGACAGCGATCGTCGGTTCGTTGCCACCGAGGGCACGCACAATCAGCCCATAGGTAGTAGTGGCATCGGGAAGCAGTGACAGATCGAGGTAAAACGCATTGAGGTTAGGAATTTCCAGCACAGCGCCTGCCGCCTGAGCCAGATGAGTCAATAACGATGAACGGCCACTTCCGCTCGGCCCGTACAGCAACAGTGGCCGTCGCCGTTCGAGCTGTTCACAGGCAGCACCTAACTCGCGCCATCGCCCAACAAATCTGGCAGGATCGGTAATCCGTCCACGTTCACTGAAGGGATTGGTCATTCCTGTCTGCCTCCACCGGTGTTACCGAATATACCAGCGCTCAATATTCCACAGATAACGCGGCGTGGTCAGATCGATTGGCCCGTCAAGCGTGTGCAAGCGGGTATCGACAATGACTGCCGTGCGGTCAACCCACAAATACAGATACGGCAACGTCTCGGCCAGTCGCGCCTGAATCTGAGCAATCGCGCTACGCCGTTCGTCGCGCGTGTAGAGCTGACGGGCAATCAGGGCCTGCTCATCGTAGATCGAGTCATTAAAACCAACGAAATTCCGTGTCGCACGGGTATCTCCCGGCCCTTGTTCGAGCTGACTGGAATGGAAGAGAGCAAAGTCATCGGGATCGTAGAACATAGTATCAGCAAACAAGGGATCACCGGCGCCATTAATCCAGCTTCCCAGCAAGAGATCAAAATCGTAAGGCGCAACGTAACGCGCTAAAATCACTGTTGCGAAATCAGCCGGTTCGACCACGATCTGAATGCCAATGCTGGCCGCAATTTCGGCAATTCGGCGTGCTGCTACCAGTCGCCGTTCATCATCGTTGCGGACATAGAGGCGGGCAATTAAGGGCACTCCTTCACGTTGTCGTATCGTGGCGCCAGAGGGGAGCGTCCATCCCGCCTCATCAAGCATAGCGCGTGCAGCAGGCAGATCGCCGCTGGGAGGCGGTGGAGTGACATCGGCCCAACTTCCAGGCAATGCGCCATTGCCAACCGGAATCCCAACCCCTTTCGTCGCAGTTTCGACCAGTCGAGGCAGATCAATGGCAGTTGCCAGTGCCTGGCGCAGACGTACATCGGCAAATGGTCGGCCCGGACGCAGATTGAAGGCCAAAAAATAGACACCATTTTCAGGAATGCTACCACTGCGCAGGGTGGTCACATCGCCGAGCGCGTCTTGGCTTCCCCAGGGTAGCTCAGCCACCTGCAATTGCCCATCACGTAGTGCCTGTTGGCTCAGGGCAGCTTCAGGCATAACCTTCAGGATCACTCGATCAAGGAGTGGTGCACCGTGATGATACTGATCAAATCGTTCAAGCGTCAGGCTCACACCGGTCTGATGTGCGGTCAGGCGAAACGGCCCACTTCCAATGGGTTGATCGAGAAAATTGATCTGGCTCAGATCACGTTCGGCAAACAGATGGCGTGGGAGCACAGGCATGGCCAGCAGGCTTAGGATAGGAGCGTAGCGACTGCGCAGCTCGATAGTAACAGTGCGTTCATCAGGTGCAACCGCAGTGGCAATGTAGCGCAGATCGGCCAGCAGCGCTGTGCTGGTTTCAGGGATATTACGCAATGCTTCGAGCGTAAACAGCACATCGGCAGCGGTGAGAGGTTCGCCATCGTGCCAGCGCAAATTAGGGCGCAAGGTAAACGTCAATCTGCGTCCGTCGGCATCGATATCCAATCGCTCGGCCAGATCGGGTGTCGGCCACAGATCGGCATCGAGTCGCATCAGACCGTTGTACAGTAAGCTGATAAGATGCTCTTCATCACGTGAACGAGGTTGCCACGGACGCAGGCTGGTAATGTCAGCGGCAACGCGGATCGTCACTGTCCCACCACGCGGTAAGGGTGTTGCCGTCGGTGGTAAGGTTGCCGTTGGCATAGGAGCAGTTGGTGTTGGTGGCAAAGGTGTCGTGCAGGCAGTCAGCCAGAGGCTCAACCCAATCAGCCAGATCAGCAGTAGTCGGTTGTGATTCGCAAACAAATGATGATCCATACGATTATTATACCAATGCTCATTTTATCAGGCAGCATGTACCGAAACCTTGTGGTACAATACAGTAGCAACACAGCAACAACAATCCAGCCAGATACCAGGGCACGGAAAGGGAAGGTACTATGACGTCACGGTTGCCTGAGGCAGAAGCGATCGTCTGGGAACGTCTGCGACATCTCGGTCAGGCACAGTCATTTCGCAGACACAGTACAATCTACACGCCAGCCCAACCGGCCCAAACCCTTTACCTGCTGGTAAATGGGCAAGTCGGTTTACACCTCGCTTCACGTGAGGGGCGATTGCTCACCGTGCGCGTCGTTGAGGATGGGCAGCCTTTCGGTCTAAGCGTCGTAGAGCGTGATGTAGCCTACGATACCTTTGCCGAGGCCTTGACGCCAGTGCGGGCATTAGCCGTGCCACGGGCTGAACTACTGCGCGTTTTAGCCAGCGATGGCGTGCTGGCGACCGCAATGCTTGAACTGGTCGGTCAACAACGTCTGGTGGTAAGTCGCCGGATCGAGGAGGTAGCCTTTAAGTCGGTACCGGCCCGGCTGGCGTCAGTGTTGCTCGAGATGTCAGAGACTCAGCAGGTTGCCACTCCCCAGCCGCCGCGTCTACCGCGGCGTACCCATCAGCAGCTTGCCGACATGATCAACGCTTACCGCGAGACGGTTACTAAGGTTATCAATCAGTTCCGTGACGCACGGCTGCTCGATGTCGATAGTTCAGGAATTACATTACTTAATCCGTCGCGGTTGCGCGAACTGGCTCAAAGTTAGGAGCGCGCTTCCTCAATGGCGGCACGTTTCTTCCGCCCGCGCATGTGTTCGCGCCGAACGACTAGCTTCCACCATAGCCCGATAAGTTGGACAAAGGTGCGCCACAATCTTGGAAAGTTAAAGAACTGGCTTTTGCCATACGTGCGATGATAATGGTGCACCGGTACTTCAGCAAAGCGGTATCCGGCATCCTGTAATTTCTTGACCAGTTCAAGACAGATCGTTCCGCTATCCGACTCCAGTTCAATATCGTCGAAGACATGACGTCGAATCAGGCGGAAATCGCAATCAACATCCCGTAACTTAAAGCCGAAGAGTAATTTAACCGTGTGATGATAAATGCGCCCAATGATGATCCGATGGAGCGGATCACCTCGATCAATCTTCCAACCATTCACCACATCAACATCATCGCGCAACGCCGGTAAGAGCAGTTTCAGTTCACGTGGATCGTACTGGGCATCGCCATCGGTATAAAAGATCAGGTCCTTTGTTGCCTTTGCAAAGCCAACTCGTAATGCGCCACCATAGCCAAGCGCCTGGCGATAGCTATATACTTTCAACCGATCATAATGTTTGGCTAGCGACTCAAGAACGTCGAGGGTATAATCGGTGCTGCCATTCTCGACCACAATCACTTCGTAGTCATCAGTGATTTCTTCCAACGTCTCGATAGCCGCTACAACCATACTGCCAATCGTACCGGCATCGTTACAAGCGGGAAAGAACACGCTAATACTCGGTCGGTTTTCCATGCCTGAATACTCCATATGTCTGATAATCGCTCGCTGATTATAACACAGACGATTCACATTTCATCTCAGACCGGGTGGATTCAGGTGTTTTCAACGTTTTTAGTGATCAAGGAAGCAGTGTGGTGGAAGTCAGCACAACCTACGCCCATTGTGGATTGCTGAAGTATGGGCTTCAGCAGTTTGAGTATAATGTCCGGTATTAACCACTCCAGAATCACCAGCGCACATTCTAGCGAGTGAATGAGGCACCTGTCCTTCCTGCTCACTCCTCTTTCCTACATCACCACTGACAAGGAGAGAAAGAACGTTGAAACGCGCTGGAGTGTGTTATCATGCCCTTAACAACTCGAGTACAAAGTCTAGGGGGCACGTATGGCTGATCTCCTTTCCTGGTTACTGATCTTGATGATCCTTGTATCGGTCTGGTATATGGTGGCCTATACGGTTGCCTTCTTCCATATACGCGAGCGGATGTTGCTCTTACCGGTTGGCCAATGGTTACTGGTAGGAATTGGCCTTGGTTCAATCGTGTTCAACGATGGTACGCCAGTACTGGTCTGGGTGATGACGCCGTTGCTCATCGGTCTGGCGCTGGCCGGTATCTGGCGGCGTCATCCGCGTGGGCTAGCGCTTGTGTTGCGCTCGTACCCACGAGGGACCCTTGATATTCTCAGCTTTCGTCGACCGGTTTTGGATTTGAAGCGTCGGGTGCGGACAAAATGACGATGCGTGATAATTTGATAGCTGCCCTACTCCAAGTTGTTGATCCATCTATCGTTTTGCGTCGTCCTGAAGAGCTGATGCTCTACGAATACGATGGGTCGGCCCTTGATCAAGGAATGCCAGAAGTGGTCGTGGTGCCTCGCACAACGGCTGAAGTTGCCGCATGTGTGCGGGTTGCCGCGCAGGTAGGTGCACCAATCGTTGCCCGCGGCGCCGGTACCGGTCTGGCGGGTGGTTCGGTTCCGGAACAGGGTGGTCTGGTCATTTCGCTGGCCCGTCTCAATCGTATTCTGACCATTGATCCGGTAGCGCGCACTGCTCGAGTACAACCGGGCGTTGTGAACACCGATCTGAGTCTGGCTGCCGCACCTTATGGTCTCCATTTTGCACCTGATCCCAGTAGTCAGCGCGCCAGTACGATCGGTGGCAACATTGCGACCAACGCTGGCGGCCCCCACTGTCTCAAGTACGGCGTAACAACCAATCATGTTCTGGCGACGACTGTTGTTTTAGGTGATGGGCGGGTGATCGAGGTGGGCAGTGCAACACTCGATGCTCCCGGGTACGACTTGTTAGGGGTGGTTGTCGGGAGTGAAGGCACGCTGGGGATTATTACCGAGGCGTTGGTAAAGTTGACACCAAATCCTGAAGCGATCCAAACCTTTCTCGCTATATACGATGATCTCGACGCGGCCAGCGCCACAGTGTCGGCTATCATTGCCGCCGGGATTATTCCTGCGGCACTTGAAATGTTAGTCGGGCAAGGGATTGCTGCCGTCGAGGCCGCAGTACAGGCGGGCTATCCAGCCGACGCACGGGCAGTGCTATTGATCGAAATCGATGGCTTACGTGAAGAGGTGATCGTGCAGGCGCAGCAGATCGAGGCGATCTGTCGCACGTTTGGAGCGCGTGAGCTGCGTGCTGCTCAAGATGAAGCGCAGCGCGCCAGGTTGTGGGCAGGCCGTAAAGGAGCACTGGCCGCCTGTGCCCGTATTGCGCCCCACTACCACATCCAGGATGGTGTGGTTCCGCGGTCGCGTCTCCCTGAATTGCTCCGTCTGACTGAAGAAGTGGCGAAACGCCACCAAATCACTATTGTCAACATTTTTCACGCCGGTGATGGCAATTTGCATCCGCTCTTACTCTTCGATCTCCGTCACCCTGGTGCGCTAGATCGAGCAGTTGCGGCCAGTGAAGAGATTCTCCAGGCGTGTGTTGCGGCCGGCGGGACGATCAGCGGCGAGCACGGTATTGGTATTGAGAAGCGTGATTACCTGGGCTGGATTTTTGGCCCGGCTGATCTGGCGGCTTTTGCAGATCTTCGGGCTGTGTTTGATGCAGGCAACGTGATGAACCCGTGTAAACTGTTGCCAAGTGGTAGCAGTTGTGCTGATATTCGCTATGCTCGTGGCGCGTTGCGGGCAATCGACCGTGGAGCGTGGATTTAACCCATGGTTCAGAGGGTGTCGTCCGCTACCTCTTCCACGAGTAGAGAGGCAGTGATGCAGCAGAAGGTGAAGGGAGTTGCCGTGTGATGAGCCGACCTGCACGAGCATAGTTGGCTAAAACCGTTCACGTTAGGATGCCAGCCCGAGAATCATGCTCCCAAATCAGAGGCGTGTTGTTTTTTCAGAAACTTGCTTAGAGGCAGTGATGAATGAGTTATCTGACCGGGCAATACCGTTGCCGGCAACGTATACCTTGGGGGATCGCCAGCCGCAACGAGTCGTGCAACCTACAACCGTCACTGAAGTTGGTGATCTGCTGGCGGAAGCAACGCACACGCATACTGCGGTCGTACCATGGGGAGCCGGTACGCGCCAGTTTATTGTTGATCCTCCACGACGATACGATGTGGCACTCGATTTACGACAATTGCATCGCGTGATCGAGTACCATCCTGCCGATCTGGTAGTGATGGTTGAAGCCGGCATATCACTGGAAGCTGTCCAAACATTACTGTCTGAACGCGGTCAGTGGCTACCCTGGGATCCACCAACACCGCCTGCGGCCACGATCGGTGGTCTCCTGGCAACCGCCGCCTGGGGGCCGCTGCGGTTGGGGTATGGTGGCCCGCGGGAATGGATCCTCGGTATGCAGGTCGTGCTTGGTGACGGACGGATCGTGCGCAGTGGGGGACGGGTAGTCAAAAATGTTGCTGGTTATGATAGCCACAAATTACATCTCGGTGCGTGTGGTACGCTCGGTGTGATCGCGAGTGTAACTTTCAAGGTTGCGCCGTTGCCAGCACAGATGGCCGTGCTGCACGCCACAGTACCCGACGTTCCCTCGGCATGGCGCCTTGCAATGGCTATGCGCCAACCTCCCTTGCAGCCGGTGGCTTTGGTTATCGAGGTTGCCGATACCGTCACACTGATGGCACGCTTCGCCGGTGTAGAAGCTGCTGTCGAGCGGCAATTGGCGCTGGCAACTGCCGCTTGTTCCGACGCTATTGCACTGATGACACGCTATGAAGATCGCACGCTGTGGCATAGTGGTTATCAAATGCCAACCACCGATCTGTTGTTACGGATCGGTGTACCTGATAGCATGCTACCCAGGGCCATTGATGCGCTGACACTGTTAGCCCCTGCTCGTACGCTGGTCTTTCCCGGTCTTGGTCTGATTGTCACCGGTTGCGCCGAGACAGCGGCTGCGCACCTGCCTGCTCTACGACAAACCCTCGGCGGGATAGGAGGGTATGCGGTTGTCGAACGTAGTTCAATAGGCGTTGATCGCTGGGGTATTGTGCCACCAACCATCGATCTTATGCGGGCTTTGCGTCAACGCTGGGATCCGGCTGGAATTCTCAATCCAGGCCGGTGGCTGATTGAATGAAGGGTCTCACGTCCTCGTTGTTGCTTGTGGAGGCAACTATGGCTTTACTCGGTTCTCTGATCGCATTGGGCGCAGCACTCGTGTTTGCTGTTCTGGCAATTGCAACACTCTGGGGCGGTTGGCAGGCAATTCGGCGTGAATTACTGCGCGGCTTCATCAGTACAAACCCCTCATCTGGTGAGCGTGTCTGGAGTCTCTTCCTGACCGTTGTTCCAATACTAGGTGTCGCCCTGCTTGGGTTGCTAGCAGCGTGGCGGATCGTACAAGTCGCGTTGGGTTTGGGATAAGGAGCATATACAATGACACGTCCACGTCCGGTGGTATTGATTATCATGGATGGCTGGGGGATTGCACCACCCGGCCCCGGCAATGCGGCCGATCTGGCCGATACGCCGCACGTTGATCAGTGGATGGCAACATGCCCCTTTACGACGTTAGGGGCTTCGGGTCTTGATGTCGGTTTACCGGCCGGGCAAATTGGGAACTCCGAAGTTGGTCATCTCAACATTGGCGCCGGCTTTGTGGTGTATCAAGAACTGACCCGGATTAGTAAAGCGATCGCTGATGGTGATTTTTTCACGAATCCAGCTCTGCTTCAAGCTGTCGAACACGTGAAACAACACAATTCGGCATTGCATCTGATGGGATTGTTTGGCCCCGGCGGGGTACATGCTCACGAAGATCATCTTCATGCCCTGCTCGAACTGGCTCATCGCCATCACCTTCAGCGCGTCTACTTACACCTCTTCCTCGATGGGCGTGACGTTCTGCCACGGAGTGCATTGGGTTTCCTCGATACGTTGGAAGGTGTGATCGCCCGGCTGGGAGTTGGCACAATCGCTACCGTCTCAGGGCGCTACTATGCGATGGATCGCGATAAGCGGTGGGAACGTACCGGACGGGCATACGCTGCATTGGTTAACGGTGTGGGTGAGAAAGCTCCCTCGGCGCGGGCCGCAATTGAAGCCGCCTATGCCCAAGATATTAGCGACGAGTTTGTCTTACCTACCGTGATCGTCACTGCAAACGGTGAACCGACGGCAACGGTGCGCGATGGCGATGCAGTTATCTTCACCAACTTCCGCCCTGATCGCGGGCGGCAGTTGACCCGCGCCTTCGTTGATCCGGAAATCAACGAGCGTATCCAACAGCATTACGAACGACAAAAGGCCGAAGGGCAACCGTTGCCATCGCATATCTGGCAGCGTGAACGGCAATTACGCGATCTCTGTTTCGTCACCATGACTCAATACGAAGAGGGATTGCCGGTGCTCGTTGCCTTTCCCCCACGCTACGTGACCAGCCCGCTGGCAGCCGTCATTAGTCAGGCTGGCCTTCGCCAATTCCATATCGCCGAAACAGAGAAGTATCCGCACGTGACCTTCTTTCTCAACGGAGGACGTGAAGAACCGTTTCCCGGAGAGGATCGCCAGCTTATTCCCTCACCGAAAGTCGCTACTTACGACTTGAAACCAGAGATGAGTGCTCCTGAAGTAACTGAGGCGTTGCTGGCAGCGATTAAGAGCGATCAGTACGATTTCATCGTCGTTAATTATGCGAACCCCGATATGGTTGGTCATACCGGTAGTATCCCGGCTGTCATCAAAGCCTGTGAAGCAGTTGACGCTGGTCTGGCACGTGTGGTTCCGGCCATCCTGGAACGGGGTGGCGTGGCATTGGTGATTGCCGATCACGGGAACGCTGAACAAATGATCGATCCAGAGACTGGTGGGCCACACACGGCCCATACGACTAATCCGGCACCCTGTTTTCTGATCGGTGGCACTGGTTACGGTAAAGAAGCGATCACCCTGCGCAGTGGTGGGCGCCTGGCCGATGTCGCACCAACGTTGCTTGAGCTGCTGGAATTACCGCCTGCACCCGACATGACCGGCCAGAGTCTTATTGTACGTCACGCTGGTGCGGTGTAGCGAGGAGGGAACGTTACAGACATGCTCACCACCTTATAATGAGGTTGCTGGTGCGCGTCGTGTGGTTATGCTGGGGCACGACTTTCAGGGGGCAGGTTCACTCGCCCCCTGAAGCTTCTCTGGTGGGAGCGGAAAGTGGGTAGGGGGAAGGAGTGTACCGTCGCTGCAAATCGCTGCTCCGCCCCACGTGGGAGAGATAAGTTTCTACACCCACTCCCTTCTTCTCGTTGAGGGATCGCCGTGATCGCAGGCAACCGCGGCTGAAAATTGTTGAAAATCTCTACTTATTTCTCTGCATCAATTTACGCACCAGCTCAAGCAAATCACTACGGCGATACCGTCCCTTTTGCAAAACGACCGCTCCTACTGCGGCAAGCATCTCCAGTTCTTCATTCTGTAAAAGTCGTGCCGTGACAATCACAACTGGCGTGTTCAGTTCGGTGCGTATTTCGCGCAAAAGTGCTATCCCGTCACTATCAGGGAGTATTAGATCGAGAATAACCAATTGTGGTTGGGTTATGCGCCACAGCATCGCACCGAGCTGACCGCTACCTGCTTCGATCACCTTCCAACCGTCACTTTCTAGGACACGTCGGATAATGAGGCGAGTCGATATTTCATCCTCAATGACAAGGATATGACGAGCGGATGGCAGTGTCGAGCGGCGGGATAACACTGTCTGGAGGGTCCGAATAACGTCATTTGGGTCTCCAGGCCACAATGCACAGGTGGTACTGCTATCGTCAATGTCGTTGGTCAACCAGATGACCGGCACCTGTTGCCAACCAGCAGTGGATAAGATACGTTCTGCCAGCTCCTGCTGCTCTGCGTCAACGAGTATCGCTGTCGGTGGTTCAGGAAGGTTCGTGATAGCGTCGGTAAGCATTGTTTCACATTGTACTTGCCAGCCTAGTTGCTCCAGGGCAGCCTGCAACACATGAGCGTCCGTTTTAGTAATCACCAATACGTCGGGTTGGGACAGGAACGTTGGATACATTGGCTGAACCGTCTCGTCGGCAGTGTTTACCGGGATACGGATATGAAAGGTCACACCACGCGGCCCAGATGAGGTAAGCTGAAACGTTCCCCCCATTAACGTACACAACTGATAGGATAGTGCCAGGTTATGACCGGCATCGATAGGACGGGGTGTTTCTGGTGGAGGGGCAAAAGGAGTGAGCAGGGCATCTATCTGCTCTTCACTAAGGGCAGCGCCGGTATCGCTTATTGTCACCTCTATGATCGCGCCGTGATCGTCGTCGGTAGAGCGTTGAACGCTTAGGGTAATGACCCCAAGCTGTGTTGTGGTGGCGACAAATTGTAAGGGATAGAGCAGTACCTGCCACAACCGGTTCAGATCGGCGACAATGGTTCCTACTTGTGGTGGACGTTCAATAGCGAGTCGGTTACGCTGTTGACGGATAAGCGGTGTCACCTCGGCCAACACCTTATCGAGCAGCGTATCGAAAATGAAAGGTTCTGGTCGTAACTCAAACGTGCCAGTTTCAATTTTGGCGCTATCGAGAAGTACGTTTAGACGTGCAAGCAAGCGCCGTCCGGCGTTGCCGATTTTCGCCAAGTCTTCGCTGAACACTGAATGTTCGGCGAAAGAATCACGCAGGGTTTCACTCAGGGCGATAATGGTATTCAGCGGGTTACGTATGTCGTGATCGAGACGCGCTAAAAGTTTACTACGTTCACGATTGGTTTCTTCAGCCCGTTCTTTGGCTTGCCGCAACGAGGCGATCAAGCGAATGCGAGTCAATGCTTGTTCGGCCAGTCGTGCGGTGATGCCCAGATGGTCAATTTCGTCATCGGCAAAGGCATGGGGCTGTGGACGATAGACGACGAGCAAGGCCTCTGGGTAGGGGTCGGTCGAGAAGACAATAAATATTGCCGATCCCGATACACCAGTCAAACTTTGCACCTCATGCTGTCGTAAGTCTGGGATATAGAATGGACGGTGTGCCGGTAGAGTGGACACCGGTAGGTGCAATACAGTTGATGCGTGTTGTTGATAGCCAACGACGGCGCGAGGTACCCATTCGACACCATCTGGCTCACGAGTATATAGCCCAATGCGGTCTTCGGTCTCTTTTGCAGTAGCCAGTGCTTCAACGACACGTCGGTATACTTCAGCAGCGTTAGGGGCTGTGCTCAACCGTGAACCGAGTTCAACCAGGGCCTGTGCTCGCCGCATCCGACGCTGTTCCTGTATCAAGAGTGCATCTTTTTCATTCAGGGCACGCCGTAGCTGAGCGGTTCGCTGTTCGATACGCTCTTCAAGGCTGGCAATCGTGTCATTTAGCGTAGCAGTCAGTCGGGCCAGTGCTCGTGCCAGATTGCCAATCTCATCGGTACCAATCAGGGGGATCGGTGTGTCACGCCAGCCGTCGGCTACCCGTTGGGCAGCGGTGGTTAATTCGATCAAGGGTTTGGTGAAGTAGTGATTAATTAATCTACCAATCACGATAAAGATCGTGGTACTACTAAAAACCATCCATAATACTAATCCTAAACCAATCCAGTTACTGGTTTCTGAGATATTCGTAATTTCGTTTTGTTCAGAGCTAAGGATTTGATCAATGTTTTCTACGACTTTTATTAAATCTTCTGTTTGATAATCTAGTCGTGAAGTGTAGTGAGATAGCTGTTGATCGAGTTTGGTTAACTGATTAAACAATGATATGTAATCGGCAAGCTGCCGTTGCACAACTTGTTGCTCAGAATCGGGTAAGAGAGCGATGAACGCTTGTAAATTATTGATCTGAATCCGAACGTTATCAATGTATTCCTGACTTCGTGTTGAGAGATAGGCTTGCTCTTCAAGCACAAGTCTGATCAAAAATGTATTGCTTCCATTCCGTGCAAGGCTTTGCCAGAGTTCGCGACGCGCCTGGCGTAATGTTTGTTCAATGCCACCATTCCGCTGGCGCAGGTCGATCTGGTCAGTAATCTGCTTCACCGTCGTCTGATACTGATCAAGCAGATGGTTAAGCTGCTGCCGATACGATTCAAGTTCCGGCAAATCACTACTGACGGTGTTGAATCGCTCTACCGCGGCCCGTACCTCTGTCAGGGCTGCTGTGTGCTTCGCTATTACGGTTGGCTCCGACAGATTGTGGCTGACAATCTCGATAAGCTGATAATCATACTGATGAGCGATCAGAAAGACCGTTTTGAGGTTAAGCATCGCTTCACGTATCTGAGCGAGATGATGCTGGCGCTGCACCATCTGCTCGCGGAGTTTGAACTGCCAGCCTAGCCCGATCAGCGTGATCAGCAGTGACATTGCAATCGCGCCAATGATGCTAATGCTAAGGCGACGACGAAGGGAAGGAGTTGGCGTTGTCACTGTTGCACCTCAGCCCAGGCAGCGCGGTAGAGTTCCTGTATCGCAGGTTCAACATCGGTCAGGTGAAATAGCAAACCAGCTTGCTCTTGAGCTATATACTGATTGAGGGAGGCACGTAGTTCTACATCGATAAGCGGTAATGCCGTTCGGTTCGGCGTACCGTAACGACTCATATTGGCAAGCGCAGCGCTGTGTTCAGGTGTGAGAACGAAATTGATAAGCTGTTCGGCAATAGATTGATGAACGGCATTGGCCGGTACACAGAGACTATCAGTGATAAGGATAGAACCCTCTTCCGGAATCGTAAATCGGATGTCAGCATCGTCACGGGCTATTTGCAATATATCACCACTTCGTGCCACGACAATATCAAGCTCATCACGTTGCAACAACTCCTGCTCATTACCGGCGGTGAAGCGATTGATCTGGTTGGCCACGCCCAACCACCAGTTGCGGGCAGCGGCAATTGCTGCCGGATCACTGGAGTTTGGGCTGAATCCTGATTTGATTAGGGCCATCCCTATGCTCAACCGTACCTCATCCGGTACTCCTATGCGATCAGTGTATGCGGGATCGAACACATCATCCCAATTGCTGATCGCACGACCGGTTGCTGATTGCCGGTAACCAAATCCCAATACGCTCCACCGGTACGGAACACAGAAGCGATAATCTGGATCACCATTCGATCTGGCAAACATTGGATCAAGATGGACAATATTTGGTAGTTGCGCATGATTCAACACAGCCAACCGTTGTTCACGACGCAGCCGATGAACCAGCGTATCGCTAACAATTATCACATCATACGCTTGATCCGTTGTGGTCAGGAAGCGGTACGCTTCTTCGCTCGTACTATATAGATGAGACGTAATTGAGACCCCAGTTTCGGCACTGAATGTATTAAATACCGGCAGATCACTGGTCGAATAGCTGTCGAGCAAGCGTAGCTCAGACAGCATGGGAGTTGGTGAAGGTACTGGTGGTGTTGTTGTGCATCCCGTCAAGATGTAGCACAAAAGGATAGATGTCAAGATACGTGGCAGCATAGGCAAAAATAGGTGTAATTTTTTATCGTAATGTACGATTCATATCATAGTACACCAATATTACCAGTACCGACAATCATGCATGTAAAAGCCTGCAAATGACCGATCCCAAATCCGTTTGGGCAAGCTGTATAGTGTGCTCCTCACGGCAGTCCTTCAAGCGAGTAGAACGCGGCGACCAGCCCTATAGGGCGCTTCAGTGCTCCTCAGCAACCATGTGGATTAGGGTGAACGATGTTTACCGCAAACCCACCAAAACCTGAAAACGCTGAACAGACTAACAAGAAGAGAGAAAGGGGGAGAATGACCAGGGAAAGAACGTCAAGTACCGCTCACTACCAGCAAAGAGAATGCTCTGCCACACGCTTAGCCTCTTCGGCTATACGAAAACGACGTATAATAATCACCGCTTGCTAGCGGGCACCTTGCTTCAGGAGAAGAGATATGTCAGCGCGCCGTCAGCGTTGGGAAATCCGTCCAGCAGCACCTGCTGCGTTTGTTGAACAACTCGGCCTTCATCCGTTACTCGCCACGCTCCTCTACCAACGGGGTTTGCACGAGCCTGCCACTGCCAGGGCTTTTCTAACCGCCGATTACAACACTGGTTTACACAATCCTTTCACAATGCGTGGCATGGCTGATGCTGCCGGCCGCATTGCTGAGGCTATCGATCGCGACGAACTGATGGCCGTTTATGGCGATTTTGATGTCGATGGGATTACCGCTGTGGCATTACTAACCCAGGCGATCAGTGCCATGGGTGGACGGATCCGCCCCTATATTCCTCATCGTGCCCGGGAAGGCTACGGTCTCAACAATCTGGCGATCGGTCAGTTAGCTGCCGACGGAGTCAGGCTGCTGATCACGGTTGATTGTGGTATCTCGAACTACGCAGAAGTCGCCGAGGCCAATCGCCTTGGCCTTGATGTAATCGTGACTGACCATCATCACCCGCCGGCCACGTTGCCACCAGCATTGACCGTTGTGAATCCGCGACAACCCGACTGTGCGTATCCCTTCAAGGGATTGGTTGGAGTAGGGATTGCGTTCAAGCTGGTGCAGGCCCTGGCTCGTTACGGAAAACGACCGGCCAACCTACGCGGACGTGATCTCCTCGATCTGGTCGCCCTGGGTACAGTTGCCGACATGGGGCCGCTGTACGATGAGAATCGAATATTGGTACGTGCTGGCTTGATTGCACTCAACGAAAGTAGGCGTCCGGGAGTGCAGGCACTGGTGGCGGCTGCCGGACTAACACTGGGGATGATCGATAGTGGCACGATTGCTTTTGCGCTGGCGCCACGACTCAACGCTGCCGGGCGGTTGGCCGATGCTCGCCGCGCTTACGAATTGTTGCTGGCAACTGATCGTACCAGGGCGGACGTGCTGGCTGCCGAGTTAAATGCCACGAATCGCGAGCGCCAATCTCTCACGCGCCGGTTACAAACGACGGCTGAAACACTGGTGTCTCAGCACGGTCGGGCTGAACATCCCTTGATCGTGATTGCCCATCCGAGTTTCAATGCTGGCGTGATTGGTTTAGTCGCTGCGCGCCTGGTCGAGACTTACCATCGACCGGTGGTCGTGATCGAGCAAGGGGAGGAAACTTCCCGTGGATCGGCGCGTTCGATACCTGGTTTTAGCATTATCGATTTGTTCGATGAGTGTGCCGAACTGTTTGTGCGTTACGGTGGGCATGCGGCGGCGGCTGGTTTCACGATTGCTACTCCTCAGATTGCAACGCTAGAGCAACGGTTACTGGCACTGGGCCGACAACGTTTGTCGGATGAGCAACTTGTTCCACGCCTGCTGATTGATGCCGTTGTGCCCCTGAGTGACATCTCATGGGAGCTGTACGCTGCCTTACGTCAGCTCGAGCCATTTGGTCAGGGGAATCCTCAGCCTGTACTGATGACCCCGAATGTGACTGTTATTGATCCGCAGCCGACCAGCGACGGTTCGCACTTACGGATGCGAGTACGGGTTGGTGATACGGTACTTGAAGCCATCGGCTTTCACTTCGGACGTTTTGCCGAACCTTTACGGCGCCATTCCCAGATCGATCTGGCTTATCAGTTAGAGGCCGATGAATGGAACGGTCAGCGCCGGTTGCGCTTACTGATACGTGATTTTCGGCGAGCTGGACAAGCGGAGATGTCATAGGGGCGGCAGTGATAGGATGTTGCTGGAGAGGGAAAATGAGGAGTGCTAGCCGTAACTCAAGACGAGTGCTGCGTTTTACGATACCGGTGCGTAGGCCTCTGGCCCACGCTCACTGAATAACTTATGGGCACTTTACAATGCATGAAACTCGTGGCTTAAAGGGCATGAGGAAGGGCACGGCATTGTCGTGCCCCGCTAGGCATATCGGAGCACGACATCGCTTGTGGTCTGTAAATGCCGATCCAGAATGCCCTGTCACAGAAGAAGATCGGTTGGGCCACGGCGCCGCTGTGCCCGTACATCTATCAGGTGTCATCCGTCGTACCGTGAGACGATTATTCGGATAGGCTCTATGGTGCTGTCTCACTAGAATAAATCGCTCGCTGATCACGTCAGGGCGCCTGCGAGCAATGTAGGCGAGTCATGTCGAACTGACGATGGGTGCCCGATTACACTCTAGGCAATGGATGTACGGGTGCAGCGCTGCTGTTCCTCGCCGGTGCTGCTGTGCGTCGCCGACCGTCTACCCTCTGTCCTACAACGTCTTACCCACGCAGCTTCAGCAACGCCTCAACCGGTGCAAAATCCCATGGTTCCCCCATCCCGATAATGATATGGGTTGCCCCTGCTTCGAGGTACGGCTCAATGGGTTCGCCGGCACGAGGTGATACACTGCGTTCAATGGTTGCCGGGTCGCGGCCAATTTGGGCACACCATTGATCGAGGATCGCATTCTTGCGCTTAAAGTTCTCAATCGGGCCAAAACCATGCCAGATGTCGGCATGTTCGGCTGTGATCCGCAGCGTCACTTTTTCGCCACCACCACCGATCAATATCGGAATCCGGCGTAGCGGGAGTGGTTGATCGACAGCCCAGCGCTCTTTAATAATTGGTAACGCCTTTCGCAGTGCTCGCAAGCGATCAGCAGCGGTACCAAACTCGTAACCAAATGTCGTATAATCTCGTTCAAACCATCCAGCGCCAATACCAAGGATTAGTCGTCCACCACTAATATGATCAACCGTCTTCGCCATATTCGAGAGTAATGCCGGATTGCGATAGCTGTTGCATGTCACGAGACACCCAACCTCGGCCCGCTGAGTGATAACTGCCATTGCCGTAAGCAGAGTCCAACCCTCGAAATGGGGGCCATCGGGTGGGCCATAGAGAGGGAAAAAATGGTCCCAGTTCCAGATCGTATCACAGCCAATCTCTTCGGCGTAGCGAACAGCATTGCGGTACGACTCCCAGGTGGTGTGCTGGGGGTGGAGTTGAACACCAACGCGAAAGCGAGCCATTGATCATCCTTTCCTTCGGCTTCCATAAAGAAAATGATACTCTAAAAACCATTCACAAACTGCGTTTATGCTGTAAACTGTGAGATGCAGTGCTGTATTTTATTGTGCATCTGGTTTTGTCAGCACAAGACATTGCATGGACGCATCCATGAGAGTTCGTATCTGGGGTACACGTGGCTCGTATCCTGTCGCTCATGCTCACATGTTGCGATATGGCGGCAATACAACCTGTGTTGAAGTAGAAGTAGACGGGCACTACATCATTCTTGACGCCGGTACCGGCCTACGAATGTTGAGTGAGGCTTTACGCCGACTGCCTGTACAACCGCGCCAGTACGATCTCTTGATAACACATACCCATTGGGATCATATCATAGGTTTCCCCTTTTTTGCACCGTTATTCGATCCCAATGTGAACCTCGATATCTATGGTCTGGCCCGCACGCAATCGAGTTTGCGGACAACCTTAGCGGGTGCGTTGAGTGATCCGCTCTTTCCCCTCCAGTTCGATGATTTGCGTGCACAACTTAACTTTTTCGAGATTGGCGCTGGGTCTGAGTTTGAATTGGGGCCGGTTAAGGTATACACTGCACTGGCCAATCATCCGTATCGGGCATTGGCCTATCGTCTCGAAACATCACGTGGGGTATTAACCTTTATTCCTGATACCGGCCCATTTCATACCGTGCTATTTGGAGAACAACGGATTGAGTGGACTGGTCAACCGACGGCGCGTAGTCAGAGCGAACTACGAGAACTGGCGGCGATGAAAGAGGCCATTCTCGAACTGGCTTACGGCGCCGATTGGCTGATCTACGATGCCCAGTTTACTGATGCGCAATACGCCCGCTTTCCGCACTGGGGGCATAGTAGCGCCTCTCAAGCTCGTGAAATTGCTGAAGCAGCCCATGTGCGCCAGTTAATCCTGTTTCACCACGATCCTCACCGTACTGACGCCGAGTTAGATCAGATCGTTGCTGAACAACAGTCGCTAGCAGCATCCGGATTATTGGTTACAGCAGCGTTTGAGGGCATGGAACTGGAGAGGAGACCATGAAGGTGCGCTTCTGGGGAGTCCGCGGCTACGTCCCAACTCCCGATGCCTCAATGCTTCGTTATGGCGGGAATACCTGCTGTACCGCAGTGACCGGTGATCAGGGTGAACTGATTGTCCTCGATACCGGTACCGGCTTTTGTATGCTAGGTGATGAACTGATGCAAGGCGAATTTGGCCGCGGTCGCGGAACGTTGACCTTGTTGATCTCTCACACCTATTGGGATCACATTCTCGGTCTCCCTTTTCCCGGTGTTGTGCACATCCCCGGTAATCGTCTTGACATTTACGGTCCTGATAGCACCCGCGGCTCATTGCAAATGGTCTACGATGGCATGCTCTCGCCAGTCTATTCGCCGGTTTTTGGTCTTGCCCATATCGGTGCTACCCATCGCTTCACGCCCATTTCTACTGAACCATTCATTGTCGGTCAACTGACTATTCGTGCCATGCCGCTCTCATACCGTCCGCACTCACCGATCTGGGCCTACCGTTTGGAAGAACGTGGGCGAGCGCTGGTCTACATCACCGATGTGCGTTATAGCGAAAGTGGCATTCGTGAGGCTGCGATTGCATTTGCTCGTCGCGCCCATGTGCTGATCCATAGCGCTCCGTACTTGCGTTCAGAAGAGGTGGAAGATTACGGTCATAGCAGGATCGAAGATGCGATTGAAACGGCTCAGGCCGCAGAAGTAGATCGGCTAGTCCTTTTCCACCATGCCCCCACTCGCACCGATGATGAGCTAGATGCCATTGTTAACCGTTTTCGCCAAATGCTCACCGTGCAGGGAAGTGCATTGCAATTGCTTGCTGCTGCAGAAGGTATGGAGCTGGTCGTGTAGCGTTGCTATTATACTGCACAGTGAACAGTTTCTCACTGTTCCTATCTTGCGAGAGAGGCAATCGCGTAGTAGAATACGAGCAAAGCTATCTGATGGGTGCTACGAAGTAGTAGCGTTCCCTTGCGATATGAGGCCTTATGACCACATTGGTCAGCCTGACAACGCAATTGATATCCTTTTGAGAAATAGCTCGGTCCTCGCCGTGCTAACGGCGGGGGCCGGGTTGTTTTTATCGCCCTGCCCATCCTTGTAGATGGGCCTCAGCGGATGGAGGACACGATGGAACTGACTATCAAGAGCCGGAACGGCAAGATTTCGGAACGTCAACGTGCACATATCGAAGAGAAGCTCGCGAAGCTTGAGCGTTATCTTCATGGCATTACCAGTATCACCGTCGAAGTACAACACGAACAACAACGTAATGCTGGTGAGGTCTATCGTGTACAGACGACACTGGTTGCCGAACACGGCGTGATCTTGCGGGCTGAAGAGCGTGCACCTGACCTTTATGCCGCAATTGATGAGGTGCAAGATGTGCTGCAACGTCAGATTTCACGCTACAAAGAGAAATACTGGCGACGTAGCCGCGAGCAGCGCCGTGCCCCGAACGGTCTGACTCCGGCTGAAGAAGTTGCTATCGCTGAGGCAGAAGCTGCGGCTGTTGCTGCACCAGGTGAGGCCGAGGCTACACCGCGAGTTATCCGAACCAAGACGTTCCGTCTCCGCCCGATGTTTCTCGATGATGCGATTGAACAGATGGAATTGCTCGGTCACAACTTCTTTATCTTCCAAAATGCCGAAACAATGCAAATAAACGTCTTGTATCGACGACGCGATGGAAATTACGGGGTGATTGTACCGGAAGTTGGTTAGTACCTTAACCCTTCCTACACGGCGAGATGGCTTGCCATCTCGCCGTTTTGATTACAGATTGGTCCCCAACACGATGACAATCAACACACAGAATGCCAGTACTGTCAGTACAAGATGTGCATACCCTAATACCATGCCAATGAGTGCAATTCCCTTGCCGGTCACGGCGCCATTCCCACGTTTGACTGCGCTGTGCCCCAGGTGACCGCAGATCACGGCTGGAATGGCCAACAAGAGGGGGATGAAAAAGAGAATCCACGTCATCACGCCGCAAATGAGGCTAGCAATCGCCATTCGGCTATTGTGCGCCGGTACGAGCGGTATCGTGGTGTTGATGGCCGGTGAGAGGTTGTCTTGATGGCTATGTAGTCGATGACCACAAGCCGGACAAAATCGCTCCGTGCCGCTTATCGTCTGACTACAGTCAGGACACCGTTGCACTGCTGTTACTCCTCGCTCCTCACTTCCAAATGTTGCTCCTACTGGGTCAATCTGATGATTGATACGGTGTGAACGTCCCAGTACATCAAGCACTTGCTAGCATCCGTACCTGCGCCCCGATGTCAGATGCCGTAACCAATGCTTCCCCGACTAGGATTGCGTCAGCGCCGTAGCTGCGTACTTCGGCAACATGGTCGGGTGTGAAAATACCACTCTCGCTTACCAGGATTGGTCGCTGTGGCCCAATCGGCAGATGTTCCGCTATCACTTTGGTGGTTGTGCGGTCGGTTACGAAACGATGGAGGTCACGATTGTTCACCCCAATGATGGGAGGATGTACCTTCAGTGCTCGTTCAAGTTCACCGACGGTATGTACCTCGATCAAAGCATCCATTCCCAGTTCGCGGGTGAGGGTAAAGAGATTCACCAGCGTTTGGTCATCGAGAGCAGCTACGATCAACAAGATTGCGTCGGCGCCATAGGCTCGCGCTTCGTAAACCTGATACGGATCGATTATGAAATCTTTGCGTAGCAATGGCGTCCCCGCCGTTTGTACTTCGGGGAGCGCACGGATACCGGCGAGGTATGTCAGGCTACCCTGAAAGAACCGCTGATCAGTGAGCACTGAGATCGCAGCCGCACCATTGGCGACGTATGTACGGGCCAGCGCGAGATGGTCGAAGTTGGTCAATAACACACCGCGGCTAGGTGAAGCCTTTTTGACTTCGGCGATGAGTGCTGTGGCCGGTGTTCGCCGGAGGGCAGCCGCGAAGTCGCGAATCGGTGGTGCACGTTGAATTCGCTCTTGCAACACATCGAGTGGGATTTTGGCCTGCTGGCGTTGTACCTCGATTCGTTTGTGAGCCAGTATCCGTTCCAGGATGGTTTCACTCATGGATCGTCACCTGCTAAAAAGGTCGGGTTTTGCTATTTGCGAACGCATGGTAGCTCTCGCCGCCTTCCGCTGCAACAGGCGTATCGCTCTCGCTGATACGTTCAAGTGAGAATGTCTTAGCAGTTTTTGTAACATAACAGAGTGCGCAAAAATCGAGGAAGGTGATAGTCTGTGGTTCCGTTTCTCCAGCTCCCCCTCGCTACAAACGAACTCGTGTCGGGTTTCTTTCATCGATCCTTATTGTATCATCTGAAGGCTTTCCTGGAAATGGTAATCACCATCAAAGTAGGGCCTTGCGGAGCTTACAGCTTTGGGTTATGTTCAATAACCGAACGGTCCAACGACGGCGCGAGACCGACGAACATCAGGGGCCGCTGCTCGTCCCAAGCCCGCACGCTTCCCCTGGGAGCGCGGGCCTCTGGCCCGCATCTGGTGGGGGCAAGCGTTCTCCCGACGGCGCGAGACCGACGAACATCAGGGGCCGCTGCTCGTCCCAAACCCGCACGCTTTCCTTGGGAGCGCGGACCTCTGGCCCGCATCTGGTGGGATCAACCGTTCTCCTCGGTTTGAAAAGCTTTCCCGTCCCGGCCTCTTGACTTCTCGCGCCGTTATCGATGAATTGAGCCAAAATCCGTCGTGCCTCATCGACACACTTCTAACTAGTCTGCGCTACAATATAGGGTAGAACAATATTGTCTAACGGGAAAACATTATGATTGTACTAAATTATTCTCACCCCATTACCCCTGAACAGCAAGAGCAGATCGTCGCGCTTACCGGGCATGCTATCGAGCGGGTTATCGATATCCCCAGTCAAATTGATCAGCAACAACCATTGGCGCCACAAATTGTTGCGATGGCTGATGCCGCAGGATTGTCAGCTCAACAGTGGCAAAGCGAAGCCATTTTGATCAATCTACCGGCTCTCAACTTCAGTGCTGCGGCGCTATTGGCCGAACTGCACGGCCGTATGGGCTATTTTCCGCCGGTATTGCGCATTCGGCCGGTTACCGGTGCTATGCCACCCCGCTATGAAGTAGCTGAAATTCTCAACCTCCAGGTACTGCGCGATGAAGCACGTACTCGCCGATCCCAGTAATCGATGGCGGAGAGATGCTTATGCACAATCGTCTGATCTACCTCGACCACGCTGCCACCACACCTCTCGACCCAAGGGTTTTAGAGGCAATGCTGCCGTTCCTCTCTGGAATGAGTGGAAATGCTTCCAGTATCCATCAGGTAGGCAGAGCAGCTCTGCAAGCGTTAGACGATGCGCGTGAACAGGTCGCGCTTGTATTGGGGTGTCAGCCAAAAGAGATTGTCTTTACCAGCGGTGGCAGTGAGAGCATTAATCTGGCCCTCAAAGGGGTAGCAATGGCGTTGCGTGCGCAAGGGAAGAATCATCTGATCAGTAGCACGATCGAACATCATGCAGTCTTACATGCGCTCGATTACCTGGTCGAATATGAGGGTTTTACCGTGACCCTCTTACCGGTTGATCGCAACGGCCGAGTGAATCCTGCCGATCTCAGTGCTGCAATCCGCCCCGAAACCGCGCTCGTCTCGGTGATGTACGCCAACAACGAAACCGGTGTTATCCAGCCGATTACCGAATTAGCCGCTATCTGTCGTGAACGCGGTGTGCTCTTTCATACCGATGCGGTGCAGGCGCCTGGTCAATTGTCGCTTGACGTCAACGCTTTGGGGGTTGATCTGCTTAGTCTCACTGCGCATAAGTTTTATGGGCCGCAAGGAGTTGGGTTACTCTACCTGCGTCGTGGGACGCCGCTGGTTCCGCAGATTAACGGTGGTGCTCAGGAGCGCCGTCGGCGTGCCGGTACCGAGAATATTGCCGGGATTGTCGGCTTAGCCAAAGCATTGACGATAGCCGAGAGCGAGCGTACAACCCACGCTAGCCGATTGCGTGCGTTAAGTGAACGACTGATTGATGGGGTACTAACTCGCATCCCCCAATCGTGGCTGAACGGCGATCGTGAGTCGCGCTTGCCGTCTATCGTGAATCTGGGTTTTGCCTGCATCGAGACTGAAAGTCTCTTGCTATTGCTCGACCAGCGCGGTATCTGTGCCAGTTCTGGCAGCGCATGTACGTCCGGTTCTCTTGAACCGTCGCATGTTTTACTGGCTATGGGGTTATCGCCTGAGGAAGCGAACGGTTCGATTCGTTTCTCGTTGGGGAAACAAACAACTGATGAGCAGATCGATATTGTGCTCGATCTGTTACCTGACCTGGTAGCACAATTACGAACAGTGACTCCGTGTGCGTAATGGTTGCCGATATACTACCGGTAGCGCAGATGTTGCGAGGACAGGGGACTACTGCGGGCGGGTCGAGAACCCGCCCTTCCCCCAAGATCAGGCTTGCGAGGCATACGTCGCCAGAACTGCCCCAGCTTCGACTGTTGAACCAACCTCGACCCGCACCTCGCCGATTGTCCCGCTGTGCGGCGCCGTGATCTCGTTCTCCATCTTCATTGCTTCCACGATAAAGAGTACCTGACCAGCCTCTACGGTCTGACCGTGAGCAACCCGCACCGCAACAACTCGTCCCTGAATCGGACTGATCACACCATCCACCGGTACGGCCAATTTCGCCTTCTTCGGCGTCGCTCGACGGGGCAAAGCGGTACGTGCTGCCGCCTGAACTGGCGCCACGCTCGTACCATTGCCGAAAACGGCCACTCCGAAGCGGCGACCATTCACTTCAACGGTAAACCGACGTGGCTCTGGAGGTGGCTCAGGCGTTACCACTTCCGTTGATGTCGGCATAAGCTCAGCAGTCCGCGTGAAAAGTTCAGGGTGACGGGGGATGAAATTTACGGTTGCTTCACCGGCCACAAACACCGGATGCTCGAGCGCTGCCCGATGGAAGGGAATGATCGTGGTAACGCCCTCAATGCGATATTCGGCCAGTGCTCGCCGCATACGGGCAATGGCTTCCTGCCGGGTGCTGCCCCAGGTGATCAGCTTCGCCAGGAGCGAGTCGTAGTGCGACGGTACTGTATAGTAGGCACGTACTCCGCTATCTACCCGTACACCTAACCCGACCGGCTCGCGATACTCGCCAATCGTTCCCAGTGCCGGACGGAAGTTGTGAAGCGGATCTTCGGCATTGATCCGACATTCGATCGCGTGACCACGGGGTGTTAGCTCTTCTTGCCGGAGCCAGAGCTTCTCGCCTTGCGCAATGCGAATCTGCGCTGCGACCAGATCAACACCGTAGACCATCTCGGTCACGGTATGCTCGACTTGAATGCGCGTATTCATCTCGAGGAAGTAGTAACGTCCATCTTGATACAGAAACTCCAGCGTCCCGGCGCTCACATAACCGACCGCTTTTGCCAGCCGTACTGCGGCGGCCCCCATCTCCGCCCGAAGTTCAGGGGTCAGGGCTGGCGAGGGGCATTCTTCGATCAACTTTTGATGCCGCCGCTGCACCGAACAGTCACGCTCTCCCAATGCTACCGCGTTCCCGTACTGATCGGCTAAGACTTGTATCTCGATATGACGGGGATCATCGAGATACTTTTCAACGTACAGTTCACTGTTCTTGAAGGCAACTTCGGCTTCACGACGAGCCGATGCAAAGGCTTCTTCGACCTCTTCCGGCGAACGCACCACTCGTAAGCCTCGTCCACCACCGCCACCAACCGCTTTAATGGCGATTGGATAACCAAATTCCTTGCCCAGGCTGCGCACTTCAGCCGCACTAGTCACCGGTTCGAGCACGCCGGGTACGACCGGTACGCCAGCGGCGGTAGCTTCTCGCCGGGCAGCGGTCTTACCACCCATCCGCTCCATCGCTTCAGCGGGAGGACCGATGAAGATCAGGCCAGCCGCCGTAACCGCTCGTACAAAATTGGCATTCTCCGCTAGAAAGCCATAACCGGGATGGATCGCCTCGGCGCCGGTAGCCTTGGCAGCCCGAATGATAGCTTCGATGTTAAGATAACTCTCAGCCGGTGATGGCGGACCGATCAAAAATGCATCATCGGCATACACCACGTGCGGGGCGTCGCGATCCGCCTCCGAATAGACGGCCACGCAACGCAAGCCCAACTCCCGGCAGGCGCGCATAATGCGCAGGGCAATTTCACCACGATTGGCAACCAATACTGTCCGAAACATTGCAGCCGCTCCTCAATGCTGCTCTGCGTCGCTTCAACGCTGTGCGACACCAACGCCAATTGTAGCATAGCGCATCGTGTTACATTGATGGTGCAGGTCGTCCTAGCACTTGCTCGGCGGCAAATGCTGCGCGGAGGAGAAGTGCCTCATGCCATGGGCGAGCGATCAACTGTGCTGCACGAGGCAAACCGTCATCACCTATACCGGTTGGCAGGCTGAGCGCTGGCCAGCCGAGAAAGTTCCAAGGCCCGGTAAATGAGGTTGGTGTTGGTACACCCAATGCAGGCGCCGGTCCTGGCGTCACCGGGGTGATCAGCAGATCGATATGGTGCAATCGCTCTGCTACTCGTCGGCGTAGCCCGGCCCGTGCCTGCTGCACGCGCGTGACGTCGACCGGTGCGTAGATGAACGCGGCCAGAATCCGATGGCGCATGAACTCACCGTAGTCATCAAGCCGACTGCGCAACCAGGGTAGATGTAATGCGGCAGCTTCCATTGCCAGCAGAGCCTGGTTGAGCAACCGCAGCTCTTCCAGTTCTGGCACTTCAATCGGTATGACATGAGCACCCTGATCGGCCAGAGCACTGGCTACCTGCTGCATCGCTGCCAGTTCTGCGGCGCCAGCCATCACTTGTCCGCTCCCATCAGCCGTGAGCAATCCTATACGTAAATCGCGTACTCCGCCAGTCAGGTGACCAATCACAGGGTCTGGTGCTGGGCGTAAGGTGCGCGGGTCACGTGGGTCAGGCCCGGCAATGATCCGAAACAATAGCGCTGTATCGGCAACCGAACGGGCCAGCGGACCGGCATGATCGAGTGACCACGAGAGGGGAAAGCCGCCGGCCAGACTAACCCGACCGTGAGTTGGTTTGAGACCGACCACCCCACAATGTGCGGCAGGGATACGGATGGAGCCACCAGTATCGGTACCCAGCGCAGCAAAGGCCATACCTGTAGCCGTTGCGACGCCACTTCCACTACTGCTACCACCACTATCCCGTTGAGGATCATAAGGGTTGGCAGTTGGCCCATAGTGAGCATTGTTTGATCCAGGCGAGTAAGCAAATTCCGACATGCGGGTCTTGCCGATGATAATAGCCCCGGCTGCCCTCAAGCGGGCCACAACAGTCGCATCCTGCGCTGCGATAAACCCGGCTCGAATCCGCGATCCGGCTGCGGTTGGATATCCAGCAACATCAAACAGGTCTTTCACCGCGATCGGTACGCCATGCAATAGGCTACGAACTTTTCCAGCAGCTAATTCAGCATCGGCAGCACGTGCATCGGCCAGCGCACTCTCGGTCATCACAATCTGAAAAGCATTGAGCGCAGCATCGTGGTTGGCAATCTGTTCCAGCGCCTGTTCAACCAGTTCGACCGCCGAAACGGTGCGTTTCCGTAATTGCCCGGCAATGCCCAAAATCGTGGTTGGATCATCATTCATTGGTAGTTGTTCACCTTCGGAAGACGTGGGCATTGGCGGTAAGCTTACTGCATCGAGCATATCGGGCAACTGTTCGTGATCAACGGCGTTAAGCAACCGTTCCACATCAGGAAACCGACTGAGAAACCCTTTTTCAATGATTCCGGCAAAGTCGGTTTCAGTGGCCGGGATACCGGCAGCCTGGAGCGCTGCCCGCAGTCGGTCTATCAGTTCCATACCTTATTCCTTTCCAACTCGTTTCGCGCTAGCTTTTCGATAGCAAGACGGAATGAGACATAACTGATTATCGTTCCAAACGACTAGCCGGCGTTCCGCTTGTCCTCTTCAATCGTAAACCGCCAGCTGCCAACCCAGACAAGAGGTTGTGCAGGAAGCTGGGTGCGCGGGCCTGTGGCCCGCCAGTGCCGGGCGCCGCAACGAAGCTGGGTGCGCGGGCCTGCGGCCCGCCGGTGCCGGGCGCCGCAACGAAGCTGGGTGCGCGGGCCTGTGGCCCGCCAGTGCCGGGCGCCGCAACCCGCTGCCCGCCGACCCAGACAAGAGGTTGTTCAGCGTGTATCTGCGAACTCCTTTCAGAACGTGGGGATTTCGATGATCTGCTGAAGCATCGCTTGGGAGTCCATATAATCCCGATTTAGCTCAGGTAAGAGAATTTTCAGACACTCGCAGACATACTAACAGAGACACTCTCTGGCCGCCCGGCGGCCACTATCGATAGCGCCATGGACTGTCTGCGGATTACTGTCGTAAGCGGTGGCCTCGCCCGCAAAATGCAGACGCCCCTCTGCTGCTGCTAACGCTGGTCGGGCCCAGGCTAGCCCCGGCGCAAGATGCGCATACCCACCACGAGCATACTCGTCGGTAGCCCAACGATAACGTCGAAAACCAACACATCGTGCTGGAACGTCATCACGCCCCAAGAGTTTGCTTAGTTCAGCCAGACCGAGTGAGCGCACGATCTCCGCCGGTAACCGATCAAGTACCGCTGCCCGACTCGCTGTTACATAACAACAGATCAGTGGCGCACGCACATCGGGATGGGCCGGTGTCCACCATCGAGCAAACAGACCCGAGTGAGCAGCGTAGGCAAATCCTTCATCCCAGAGTGGAGCATCGAACCAGAAGAAGTGTTTAGTTGCCGGTCGTGTGCGAAATGCGGCAATTGCTGCCTGTTTTGATGCTGACAGCGGTGGCGTAAATCGAATCAGGCCCGCTGCCAAAACTGCTACCGGCACCGTGACGATACAGTGGCGGGCACGCAGTGCAGTAGCTGATACCTCGACGCGCACTTCGTTATCGTGACTAATAATTGCCCGCACCGGCATACCCAACCGTATATCAAGCCCCTGCGCCAGCCATGACAACAGGGTATCGTACCGTTCACGCAGGCGGAATTCACGAGGGCCGGCGCGATCGCCACGCTGTTCTCGCGCCAGATCAACACAACTGAGCGATTCTAACTCTGCACAACAGGTCTGCGCCAACACGACATCGGCAATTGCTAGACTTGCCGGATCAAGTCCAAAGAGATTGAGATCGGCAGCTAACGAGCGATCTGGCGTATGATCGGTGTAACGAACAGCCAGCGTATTCCAGAGCGCTCGGGCTTGCTCAATGGTTCGTCGCTGGGGATCGTCTGATGGCAACGCACTCAGCGGTCGAGCCGGTGTTCCCCAACGCAACCCGTTGTACCGATCTACTTCATCCAGGGTCAGACCAGCCATCTGTGCCAGCTCAACCGTACTGGTCTGTGCCCCGTGGATCAACTCGGCGCCCAACTCAATCGGATACGGCCCACAACTGCGATCTGTCCAGATCCGTCCCCCTATCCGTGGACGCGCTTCCACAACTACGACCCGTACACCGGCATCGTGCAGGGTGCGGGCCGCTGCTAATCCGGCAGCACCGGCCCCTACCACTACCACATCAAACGTCTCAGATACCGATTGAGACATACTTAATATCCAGATACTCGTCAATCCCGGTTGGCCCACCTTCACGGCCAATCCCGCTCTGCTTCACCCCGCCAAACGGCGCCTGCGCAGTAGAAGGGATTGGATCGTTAATCCCGATGATACCGTATTCCAATCCTTCGGCCAGCCGCCAGACCCGACCCACATCGCGGGTGAAGGCATACGCTGCCAGGCCATACGGTGTATCATTTGCCATTCGGATCACTTCTGCTTCATCGTTGAACGGAATCAGTGGTGCTACCGGGCCAAAGGTCTCTTCACGAGCCACCAGCATATCACTACGGGCATCGAGCAATACTGTCGGTAACCAGAAATTGCCACCCAGTGGTGCTGGTCCACCACCAACTAACAATCGTGCACCGCCGACGAGTGCATCGTGCACGTGACGCTCAACTTTCTGGCGTGCTTGTTCATCGATCAGGGGGCCGATATTGACCCCCGGCTGCAACCCGTCGCCAACAGTCAGACGGCTCACTTCGGCGGCAAACCGCTCGGCGAAGGTTGCGTAAATCGGACGCTGGACAAAAATCCGGTTTGCGCACACACAGGTTTGCCCGGCATTGCGAAATTTCGAGGCAATAGCACCACGCACGGCAGCATCGAGATCGGCATCGGCAAACACGATAAACGGTGCATTTCCGCCTAGTTCCAGCGAGATCCGTTTCAGCGTATCTGCCGAACGGCGCATCAGTTCTTTACCAACCTCAGTGCTACCGGTAAAGCTGATCTTACGAACGTGCGTATCGGCGAAGATTGTATCGGCAAAGGGATGGGGATCGCGGCAGGTGATGATATTGACTACGCCAGGTGGCGCACCGGCTTCGGTGAAGAGCTGACCCAATGCCAGCGCCGAGAGCGGAGTTTGTTCGGCTGGTTTACAGATGACGGTGCAACCGGCAGCAAGTGCCGGCCCCAGTTTGCGTGTGATCATTGCGCTCGGAAAATTCCACGGCGTAATCATTGCTACGACACCTACCGGTTGGCGCAGCACCAGAATGCGCTTGCTATTCGTCGAAGCGGGAATCGTCATACCGTAGATTCGTTCGGCCTCACCGGCAAACCAATTGAGAAAGCTGGCGGCGTAGGCGATTTCACCACGCGCTTCAGCCAATGGTTTCCCCTGTTCGAGCGTCATGATTGTTGCCAGCTCTTGCTGGCGTTCAAGCATCATCGTAGCAACCCGCCGTAACAGCGTTGCCCGCTCACCTGCTGGTGTGGCAGCCCAACCGGGCTGGGCCGCCACCGCTGCCGCAATTGCCGCCCGTGTCTCTTCTACTCCGGCATCAGGGACATACCCCAGCACCGAACCGTTGGCCGGATTGGTAACGGCAAAGGTTGCACCGTTGTTCGCTTCACGCCACTCACCGTTGATCAGCAGACGAAATGGCAGGGTGGTAAGTACTTCTTCGCCGGTTAGCGTCATTGCTTCCTCCTTTCTGCGTGCGTACCATCTACGTACCAGGGATGAACGTGGTTAAGCGTCGCGTGGGTTTCACATCTGAATTGCCTGGTTGCCAGGTGTACTGGTTTCTGACCTGCATCTTATTGCAGCTTCGCTAAATGGATCGAGATACCTGCGCTGCGTCGTGTGCCATTCCCATTCCTGGTCGCTATGACTCGCGCCACACGACGTTGTCTGTAGTCTCCTTTTTCCCCTACGGAGCAAGAAGAATAGCTGAAGACGGAATGGGACGAACGTTTCTCCTTTTCTGTTCCACCCACAGCGATTGTAATCGTACAATCTCTATTGTACAGCGTTTGCCTGACAGGTATACTAATGATACCATTCATCGAGGTTCTCTGGCATCGCTAGCTACTGAAGGTAAGTGCACAAGAGTCCTGAGACCAGGATAGAGGTCGTATGCAACCATTTTCATCTATTTACCGGCACGGCCTGGCCCGGTTGGCTGTTGCCATTCCGGCAGTACGTATTGCCGAGCCGGACTTCAACGCTGAACGCACCATTGCGCTGGCCCGCCGTGCTGCTGCTGAAGGGGCGATACTGGTCCTCTTTCCCGAACTGGGCATCTCAGCTTATAGCAACGACGATCTCTTTCAGCAGACCACACTCCTTGATGCAGTTGAATGTGCATTGCAAACGATAGTCCTTGCTTCGCATACGATTAACGCCATACTGCTTGTCGGAGCACCGCTCCGTCATGAAGGACGTCTCTTCAATTGTGCCGTAGCGATTACGAACGGACACATCGTTGGTGTCACCCCGAAGAGTTATCTGCCCAATTATCGCGAATTTTACGAAAAACGCCATTTTGCTGCTGCCCGTGACGCCATTGGCGATACGATTCGCCTGGCCGGATTGCCGGTGCCATTTGGCACTAATCTGATTTACGAAGTAACAACCATCCCCGGCCTGGCAATACACGTCGAAATCTGCGAAGACCTATGGACTCCCCTCCCACCCAGTACCTTCGCAGCGCTGGCCGGTGCAACCGTCCTCTGCAATCTGTCAGCCTCGAACATCACCATTGGCAAAGCCGACTATCGGCGGGCATTATGTATGAGCCAATCGGCGCGCGCCATTGCCGCCTACCTCTACTCAGCAGCCGGGCTAGGCGAAAGCACCACCGATCTAGCGTGGGATGGTCATGCACTCATTTGTGAAAACGGTGAGCTACTGGCCGAATCACGGCGTTTTTGCGATGACGAACAGATCATCTTTGCCGATGTTGATCTCGAACGACTACAACAAGATCGTATGCGCCAGACCAGCTTCAGCGACTGTATCAGAGACTACCTGGCGTACCTTCGGCAGATGCGGCGCATTCCCGTGACTATCAACCCACCAATTGTTAACGACCTCCGCCGCACGATTGCCCGCTTCCCATTTGTTCCAAACGATCCGGCCACCCGTGATGAACGCTGCTACGAAGCCTACAACATTCAGGTCCACGGTCTGATCCAGCGCATGCGCAGTGCCCGCGTCGAAAAAGTGGTTATTGGTGTCTCTGGTGGCCTTGACAGCACCCAGGCTTTGATCGTCGCATCACGAGCGATGGATCGCCTAGGACTACCCCGAAAAAACGTCCTGGCCTACACCATGCCCGGCTTTGCCACCAGCAATCAGACTCGACGCAATGCCCATGCGCTTATGGCCGCGCTTGGTGTCAGCGCCAACGAGATCGACATTCGGCCATCAGCACTCCAGATGCTCCGCGATCTAGGTCATCCGGCTGGCGAAGGTGAACCGATGTACGACGTTACCTTCGAGAACGTGCAGGCAGGCGAACGCACCTCGCATCTGTTTCGCTTAGCCAACTACCACAATGCCATCGTCATCGGCACCGGTGATCTAAGCGAACTTGCGCTCGGCTGGTGTACGTATGGTGTTGGCGACCAGATGGCCCACTACAACGTAAACGCTTCGGTACCGAAAACGCTCATCCAACACCTGATCCGATACATCATTCGGAGCGGCGAACTGGGAGAAACGGCTAATCGTGTGCTCGAATCCATTCTGGCGACTGAAATCTCCCCAGAACTGGTACCGGCGGCAGCCAACGGCGATGACAAACCGGCGCAACGTACCGAAGAGATCATCGGGCCATACGCCCTCCAAGACTTCAACCTCTACTACATCACCCGGTACGGCTTTCGTCCGAGCAAAGTTGCTTTTCTGGCGCTTCATGCGTGGGGTGACGCCTCAGCAGGGGAATGGCCGGAAGGTCTGCCAGCGAATGAGCGCCGGTCGTATGATTTGCCAACCATCCTACACTGGCTGAAAGTCTTCGTTTACCGTTTCTTCCAGATCAGCCAATTCAAACGCTCGGCCATGCCAAACGGCCCCAAAGTCGGTTCGGGCGGTTCACTCTCACCTCGTGGCGACTGGCGGGCGCCAAGCGATTCCAGTGCCGCAACGTGGTTAGCCGAGATCGAGCGGTTGGAGGAGGAGGTGGGGGGATAAGCCCTCCTCATTATCGGCGAACAGTATCTTGCCTAAAGCTCAACTTTCGCAACATTTCCAAGAGGCATTATCTATGTCATTCGTAAGCACGTTACGTCACCGGGTAACGATGAATTCATCCCGAGTGTATTTGGAACGTTTTCTTCAACATGCTGCACAACAATTACCATCGGGCAGCCGTGTCCTCGATGCAGGAGCTGGTGATTGTCGGTATGCCCACTTGTTCCGTCATACAAACTACATTGCTGTAGATTTTGCCAAAGTTGCCAAACAGTATGGTCAACTTGATGTGATTGCTGATCTTGTCAAATTACCGTTTCCAGAAGGAAGTTTTGATGCGATTATCTGTACTCAAGTACTAGAACATCTGCCACAACCACAAGTCGCACTTGCAGAAATGTATCGCCTCCTTCGCTCTGGTGGTACCTTATGGCTGACTGCACCGCTCTACTACGAAGAACACGAAGTACCGTTTGATTTTTACCGTTACACCCGTTTTGGTCTCAGCCATCTGCTATCAGAGGCTGGTTTTCACATCACATCGCTCAATGAACTGGAGGGTTATTGGGGAACACTTGCATATCAGTGGCGATCAGCCGCCCGCCAATTACCCTGGATATTCCCACCCCCTTATGGAAGTCTTCCTATTCGCTTTTTATCCTTACCTTTTCTGATCACAATGAAGCTACTATTAGCAATTGCCAGTGCATTAGCTACGCAGCTAGACATTCAATATTACGACACTTCTCGTTGGCACTGCAAAAACTACAAAGTAGTGGCTTGTAAACCTGTAGAGAGTACCTGAAGAGTATGATCGTCCTCTCCCCAGCGTGAACAGAGGCTGTATCGTGTTATTAATTTAACCGACCATAAAAACTCTCAGGTCGTATCCATAGACGGATACGACCTGAGAGTTTTATGTTTGCTCCTGAATTTAGTTGATTGGGATCCCGTTATAGTCTTCGGCCACGATATCTGCCGGATTGGTTGCCGAATTTGCCGATGCAATGCGCACAACTGCTACAATCTGACAACCACTGTTGGCACATTCAATAGTGGCACTGCCACCGAACCCGCCGATGTATCCGAACTCGTTTAGCTTGTCCGGCGTCTGACCTGCCGCTAGAGTAGCGACTTTCGGGTTCGAGTTCGTCTTTTGACCAGGATTGATAGAGGGAATAGTATGGGTTCCTATCAGAGTACCATCCAAACCGTAGTATTTGACGGTAATAGTACCTGAAGCTACCGTACCGACATTTTGTATAGCAATGAATGCGCGCTGTCGATTACCAGGATTGATATCGAAGCGAGTCTCCGTCCACCGTACATAAGGTGCTGCCAGTTTACTGGCGCCCGCAGATGCGCCGACGAATGCTGTTCCTAAAGCCGCAAATGTAGGACTGCCTGAGAAGACCTTCCCGATGGCTACAATTGGGGCGCCTGTACTAGTAATGGTTGCTGAGCCGTTGAAATTACTGGGAATACCACTGGCACTGCATGTCAGGAAGCTCTGCTTTGCTCCCGCTGGAATAGTCGCAGTTTGGGTTGCGACAGTAATGTTGTTCAGATCTTTGTAGGTTACGGTGACGGTTGCTGAATTCGAGGTGCTGGTATTCTGTACTGCATAAGCAGTGCGCTGCTGGGTTGTGCCAAAGTTACAGAGGGCGCTTGGCATGTAAACTGTATTGCTACCTTGCGCTACACCTTCAAAAGCACTGACTTTGTAAGAGCTATCAGTAGTTGCTTCAATAGCTGTTGCCACAACCTTACCGGAAGCCTGAATTGTTGCCGATCCATTGAAACTTGAGCCAAGCTGGGAGATGGTACCTGCATCAAAGAAGCGGGCAGTCCCAACGTTCAATGAAAATGTTTCGGTGTAAATTGGGGTAGCTGATCCAACAGGGAAGAATCGTAGCGTCGCGTTGACGCTGGTTGAGTCAGCATTCTGAATTGAGAACTTCGTTGTCTGATTAAACGTATTTTTCAGCACCGTGGCAATCAGTACATTGTTACTGCCATCATTACTGCCAAAACCATTCGACAACGGTCGATTTCGCACACTTGGGTTCTGTGGTAACTGTACTACGGTTGCCACAATTGGCTGATCCGACGAGATTACTGCCGAACCTTGACCGGAAAAACCGCTCAATTCTGATGCTTGACCAACATTGAGTGATGCTCCTGCGTTTGCTGCAAGAGTTCTGTTAAAAGAGATTGGAGAACCAGATGTCGGGTAAAAAGTAAATGTGATGTTTGCCGTAGCCGTACCAACGTTCTGATACGTGATCGAGGTAATAAAGTTGGTGTTGTAGGCACTGCCCTGTGCACGTACTGGGATCGCTGAATGAGCGGCAATGAGTAGTGCAGCTATCGCTAAGAATAAGTTGAGTAGCCGACGCATACAAGTCTCCTTTGCTAAACCGAATATGACCGTTCGCCAGTATGTATATACGGTATTCACGATCTTGGCGATACTACCAACAGGTTATTTACTATACGTGCTTTGGGTTATACGCTTGCACTGAGCGATAATTGTCGGTAATATTGACAACGAATAGCTCACGGATCGTGCACAAGTTAGATGTTTCGCTAACTGTCAGAGCGGAGGGTTCCTTGCGAGTCGTCATTCTTTTGTTCACATTGATCAGTCTGGTAGCATGTACATCAGTACAACCAACTCCAACTCCTGCCGATCAGTTTACCGTACCAACTCCTGCAAACGGACAGGCTGTGGTATTCGGGCGCATCATCTCTGATATTACTGGTAAACCGATCCATCGGGTACGAGTCGCTTTTGCCGAAGTGATTCGTAACGAAGAAAGTGCCATCTTCGTTGATGATGCTGCGCTCAGTCCGTTTGCTGAGACTGATACTGAGGGACGCTTTGTAGTTCCAAATTTACCACCAAAGGAATATGTAATCGTTATCGGCGATCCGTTTGGTCTGAATGATGTCGTGCGTAATACCGATGGCTTACCGAAGATATGGAACATCGAAGCTGGTCAGCAGCTCGATATTGGAGAGGTACGAGTGAATATCGGATACTAATACTTTTGGGTTATCGTCTATTGTTCATCAACCAGTAATACAAATGTTCGTATTGCTTCGCTGCGCTGGCGATAGAAAACCGTTCTACCCGCTCGCGGGCAGCAACAACTAATTGTTGCGCCAGGTTTCTGTCGTTAATCAATCGCTCCATTGCCTGAGCCAGGGCTGGTGGATTTCGGGGCGGCACAAGCAATCCAGTTTGTTCGTGCAGGATTAATTCGTTTGTTCCAGGAATATCGGTCGCTACAACAGGTGTTCCCAAAGCCATCGCTTCGAGAATCACCGTGGGCAATCCCTCCCACAGTGAGGCTGAAACGAGTACATCAAGATCGGCAATAATATCGATTGCATCGGGGCGTGCACCCAACCAGAAAACTGATTGTGTTAAGTCTAGTTCGGAAGCCTGAGCCTTGAGGAGCCTGGGTTTTTCACCATACCCATCGCCAACAACGACCATTACCGCTTGTGGCAATCGCTTCCGCACAAGTGCAAATGCCTGCAACGCATCAGGAATACCTTTCTGTTCGGTGAGACGCCCAACTAGACCAAACAGCGGTATGTCCGCGGATAACCCTAATTCCCGACGAATACTGGCGCCGGTGCGTTGTCTCAGGACTCGATCGAGATCGATCCCATTGTTAATGAACCAGATCGGCTGGCGGGTAAGACGCACCAAAAAATGACGGCACAAATGGGCTACAATCGCGCTCGATACTCCTACCTGTACCGTTGCGACCAGCGGGTAAAGTGCTGAAGTCGCGAATCGCAACGGTGGATGATTGGGAAATTCAACAGTTGTATGGCATGTCCGGATTAAACGGGGCGAACGGGTCATAAAGCGCAATCCTACGCCGATAACTCCGGCATATTCCCCATGAGCGTGAATAATGTCTGGTTGGAGGTGTTGCATAAGAGGGCGCAGACCAGATAATGACCGGAGAACTGATGTTGTGATACGCTGGTCAAACGGAGAACCGTAATAAACATTAATGCCCTCATTTCGTAACTCGCTTTCCCATCGATGCTCAATCGGTCGATCAAAGCGCCAAAGACAAACCATCTGTACGTGGAATAGTGCTTTATCAAGGGCCTGCGCCAATCGAATGCTGTACAGCTCCAGACCACCACCTAGATCGCCGACTATCAATCCAGGGATTAACTGAACTACACTGATGCGTGTGTTCATTCTGCAACCTCTTTTTGCTTTCCATATCGTTCGGCAAGTTCACGTTGTAACGCTTGCTGGCGCTGACGGGTAGTCGTGACGTATGTTTCTACGTGCGGTGGTAAACCTTCCTGCTGCAAGCGAGTGAATGCCTGCCACAGTTTCGTTGTATTCAGATGTTGAATATCAAGACAGCGATCAGCTAATCCCATATCGCTCAAGATGCCAATGCTTTTCGTCAAATAGCCGATTGTCAGCGCTGGCACTCCGGCATTTGTCGCCAAAATAAATGAGTGAAGGCGAGTGGCGACAAAGTAATCCATACATCCGTAAAGTGATTGCAAAAGTGCAGGATGGATCGGTTCATTCAGCATGATAACCCGCTCTTGTCTACGAATGTTTTGGTAGATTCGCAGATTGACTAACCGATCATCTTCAGAGCGACTAGGGCCACATGTTTGTGAAAACAGGACAACAACAGCTCCCTGTTCAGTTAATCGATCAATAAAGTTAACTAATACTGATTCGTACTGTTGTTGGTGGTGAAAATGAGGATTTTGTCCATGCCAGTCGATAGCAGTTATCCCAACGTACATTGTGGCCGGTTCGGGAATAGTCTGTCGCCAGCGAAACCAGGCCTGTGCAAGTTCTGCTGGTGCTGCGGGAAGGGCAAAGGCGAGATCCGGCTCGTAACGAACTACATGTGCCCCAAGATCGCGTGCCCTGCGGAGGGAAATGGTTTCGCGAGCCAAGACTAGATCAGCGCCTGTTACGATTATCTTTGCCAGCCAGACTTGTAATGGATGATGAAAAGGGCCTATAGACTGTGGCAGGAGGACAAGCGGGCGTCGCATGATCAGCGCACAAATACTTAATGCCGCAGCAAAGGTAAACCAATGATAGATATAGCCACCACCACTTGCAACGACTAAATCGGCATTTGCCAGCTCTTCTAATAAAGCTTGTTTTTGCCGATCACGGAATATCCGTACAGGTTTGCCCAATAGTCGTACAAGCAGCGCACTGAAGAACAATAGCACGAGATTCCACCCACGAACTAACCGTGGTGCTTTCAACACTTGACGATGTTGATCAAGCTCGACCCCCCAGGCTGGAGGTGCAGCATAGATACGGTAGTTCGGCAGCAATGAACGGGCATGGATTGGATCGTTGAATGTTAAGCTAATTTCAGCTTGTGGAAAAGCGTTATGGAGTAGCTGAAGTGTTTGCAGCAAAATGGCATAATCACCAGCATTCAAGACCGAATGATTGTTGATTAAAACGATTTTCATAAACGTGTTTTGTGTAACGTGTAGATGGCTCCAACCCAATATAACAGACAAAGCACTCCCTCAACGATAATGTACGATAATGTTGCACCTTCTAAACCTAAATGAGATATGATAATCCAACCACCCAGTAGACTTATTAGTACAACCACACTCTGTAGTATCACTCGCAGTCGTTGCGCTCCTAAAGCAAGCATGGCCATAAGTGCTACAAAACTTAGCGATTTGAATAGAGGGACTATACTGAGTGGTACAAGTAATGGGATTGCCATTTCATATTTATTACCGTAAAGAAGTTGCAGTATGTTGCCTCCAAACCATATAAAACAAATAAGCACGGTGAATCCATAGAAAAAAGAGATGACAAACATTCCAGATAGGAGTAGATACCACTGGCGCCGGTCTTGATGCCGACGGCTCAGTAACGGTAATCCGACATTGAACATTGCCATTGGCACAAGAAAACTCATTGTAATAAGGTTAACAGCAGTTCGGAATATGCCAACATTCAAATCGTCAGTTAAGAAAGCCAGAATGGCGATCTGAGCTTGAGAGTAGATATTAGCTAACACATCAGCCAGAATAAAAAATCCAGCGTCACGTATCAAATGTCCCAAGCGTAAAGGACGCCATGTACCACGCCAGTGCTCAGCTAACAGGATTGAAATGATAAGCAGTATTATTCCACTCACAGAGCTCTGACTCACAATGAGCGTTGCTACTTGCGGTGGCCAGTGCATCAAGATCAGAATAAGACCAACGGTTAGCAAAGTGCTGACACTCTGCAACATAGCAACCAGGGAATTTCGGCTAAGGGCATGCAGTATGACATAACCAGTACTGATGTAGCTCTCAGCAATAATTCCGAACATTCCAATAATGATCAACCAATGAAGATCAGCTTGATTCCATGCTAATGTTAACGTTCCAATTAACAGGCTAGAAGTTCCAAACTTTAAGACGATCAGACGACGTGCATTAAATGACAGCTGTGCTGGATCTCGGCCACCTTCACGAAGTAACCAGGTGTCGAAGCCAATTCCTAGCAGATTTGATATTAACGACAGGATAGTAACGAGAGTAGCGTATTGTCCGTACAGTGCAGGATCATTGAAGTAACGAACAAGCAAGATACCGGCAATAGCACTGAGTACGCGACTGAACAATGCACCAGTAGCTACTGCTGCAAAGCCGCGTGTCAGTGTCATCATAGCTGGTGAGGATATCTGTTTGAAAAAGTGTTTCACTGTGAGTGATTTAAGGAAGGTCATAATGTGATACGTAAGATTTTTATTCTGTTTCGTCTGGATTATTTATATAATTAGAGGATAGAGTAAAGAAATTTAAATTTGAAAATGTATTGATAAAACAAATAGTCTGTTAAGATAGTTTTTTGATAGTAGTTTACAGTTTTTTTGTTTCTTGGCAAAACTTCTTGTATCAATTTTTAAAATTTCCATCAGATTATATCAGAGGTAAGGTCTCGTTGTCAATCAAGCAAAACACCTTTCATGAATTTATCTCGAAAATTGAACCGCCCTTCCTGAGCCATCACTGGTGTTTCTCACCTCGGTTTCGGTGTCAGGGTAGACGAGAGATATACTTGATTTGTCTTCATAGTGCCACCACGCGCATGTAATCTCATCGAAATCAAAAACACATGCCTGGAAAGCTTGTTATCTAAACACCAATCTCTTGTTACAATCCCCTGGTAATGTGCGGTATACTCTTAAGGATAAGTGTATCGTATGCAAACGAGGTCGCTATGCATCGCTTCATTATCGGATTACTCTGTCTAGTTGTGATTTCAGGGTGTGGCACCACAACAACACCTGAACCCTCTCCGACGGCACAGGCTGCGTATCCGGTCTATCCGGTCCAGCCACTTCCTACCCTCTCAGCTAGTTACCCGGCTCCTGAAAGTGGTAATCAACCGCAGCCGATGTTCTATATTGCCGAGCCAGTGCGAGTTTCTGATGGTCAAATACGGGGGGGCGGGCCACCTCAAGCACCGATCCGTGTGATCAATCTGTCACGTGGTAATGCGTTAATCGCTGAAACTGTTGTTGGCGCCGACGGTCAATTCACTGCACCGTTGCGCGACGTTGCAGCCGGTGACTCGGTGGCAATTATTTTCAACGAACAGGTTTCGTCTGCGTTTACCCGTGAGCAGTTACAACCGTTTAGTATTCAGGTTCTTCCCTCCGGGGAACTGGTCATGAGTAGTGTTGTTGTTAGCCCATAGTCTTGCTTGAGGACTGGTAGGCTATTTCCAGAATGCCTCACCAGTCCTCGGAAGAACGGGTTTGCCATTATAAAAGGGAAGGGTGACTTCGGCCTGCTGCTCTGAACTAGTCTGGCACCAGACATTTGGAAAAAGTGTGGCTGTCAGTTTGCCCGTACCCTCTAGTCAGGGGTAGTTAAGGCTTGTTCCTCCCTGGCAGTGGGTGCGTGGAAAAAAGAGGGACGGAGCGGTAGGGGTGGATTTCATTACCCCTACCGCTTGCAGGAGGGAGTCGGCAGGGAAGGCTGGTTCCACCAAAGCATCGAAGGATACGGGCCACTGGCCCGTGCTCCCAGATAAACGGTGCCGGTCGCGAAGCACGGTGAGCAGGTGCATAACGTTTGTTACGCAGTTCGGTCATTACGAGCAGAAACTGAGCACTTTACAAAGCCCTACCCTTACATACAGTGAAGAAAGGGGGAGGTATGGTGATGTGAAAAGAATACCACTATCCCTTAGCCTCCCTGTCTGGTCAGTCTATGCACTGCATTGCGCTGTTCTCACTTCAACGGGGCCAGGTTTTGCCGCTTCCTCATCCGTTTACACATCACTCATCACCCCTCCCTACTCGACCTGCCGTGGTCGATACTGGATTGCCTCAGCAACTTGGACTGCCGCAATCTGTTCGACACCGGCTAGATCGGCAATGGTGCGGGCTAGGCGGAGAATGCGATGATAGCTGCGTGCTGAGAGGTTGAGTCGCTGCACTGCCGATTTGAGCAGTGATTGACCGGCACTGTCTAGTGCACAGAATGCCCGAATCTCGACCGGGCCGAGATCGGCGTTGCTTTGACAACGCGGATGGCCCCGTAGGCGCTCGGTCTGACGGTGGCGGGCAGCGATGACCCGTTCGCGAACGGTCGCTGATGGTTCACCAGTAGCCAGACTGCTGAGTTTGTCGTACTTGACCCGCGGCGCCTCAACATGAATGTCGATCCGATCAAGCAGAGGGCCGCTGACCCGACGCTGGTAACGACTGACCAGTGTCGGTGAACAGGTGCAGGTGCGTTCAGGATCACCGTACCAGCCGCAGGGGCAGGGGTTTTGTGCTGCAACCAGCATAAAGGCCGCCGGATAGGTGATGCTGCCGTGCGCCCGGCTGAGGGTTACAACCCGATCTTCGAGCGGTTGCCGCAAGACTTCGAGCCGATTCCCAAACTCCGGGAGCTCGTCGAGGAACAGGATGCCGCGATGGGCCAGCGAGATCATTCCCGGTCGCACGCGACTGCCACCACCGACGAGTCCAGCCGTCGAGACGGTGTGGTGCGGTGCGCAAAAGGGGCGTTCCCGAATGAGCGGTGTGTCGCGTGGGAGTTGACCGGCAACGCTGTAGATTTTGGTCACTTCCAGCGCTTCAGCGAAACTGAGCGGCGGTAGGATTGAGTGAAGTGCTCTGGCGAGCATGGTTTTGCCAGAACCTGGCGGCCCACTCATCAAGATGTTGTGTCCGCCGGCTGCTGCTATCTCTAACGCACGCTTGACGTGTTCTTGTCCACGAACGTCGGCAAAGTCAACGGTGCCCGTCGGAACTGTTGGCGTGAAGCCGGTTGTACCTCGGTACGGCTGTAGTGGCCGTTCGCCGCTCAGATGGGTGATTAGCTCACGTAACGAGCGTACTGGTATGATGCGCAAGCCTTCTACCAGAGCAGCTTCTGCTGCATCTTCTGCCGGTAGATAGATGGTCGAAATGCCGTTCGCCCGAGCAACCGCCGCCATTGGCAGGATGCCATCCGTATGGCGCAGTGTCCCGTCTAACCCCAATTCACCGATGAAGACGGCATTACTCACATCGGCTGCAAGTTGCTCGGTAGCTAGCAGTAAGCCGAGCGCAATTGGGAGATCGTAGGCAGGGCCGACTTTACGCAGATCGGCTGGCGCTAGATTAGCGGTAATCCGACGCATCGGAAAGGTCATACCACTGTTACGTACAGCCGAACGCACCCGATCACGACTTTCATGAACGGCGGCATCACCCAGACCGACAACACTGAAGGCGGGTAAGCCACCGGACACGTCAACTTCAACCGCAACCAGCACGCCATCAAGACCGATGACAGCACAGCTTAGCACTTTGGCGAGCATAGTTTCTCCAGGTACGCTTCATAGGTGAACGGTGTCGTTCTTGTCTGCATCCCTCACCTGTGGAGTGGGTACGCTGCCCTTTCCCACAAGCAGCGACTCACAGATGTTGTGTCCTATTAAAGATAGCGTTTGAGATCACAAAAAGATACGCATTTTATTGAAAATTGGTGCAATTTCTGCGTGCAGCTCCGCCGGGATGCTGTTTACAAGACTGGTGAAGGTGCGTGTTCTGTTGGCTCAGGGCTTTTCAGCGGTTTTCCCAACCGGTAGAGGTGTGCGAGGAGAGGGTTCAACCTCCGATGACAGGGATGGGGCCGTAAGTGGGGAAGAGGGGGTAATGGTGTGCTGGTGCGCTAAACAATGGTCTCCGGCTATATATCGTACTATGCGGGCCAGAGGCCCGCGCACCCAGGGACTGCACTCCGACGGTGATTCTGAGTGATCACGCTGGAAAAGATGACGTGATGCGTCTATCGCTCCTCGCTCCCCAGACGGATTCGTGGATCGAGCAGAGCGTACATCAGATCGGCCAGCAGATTGGCAACCGCAAAAATGACGACCGTCACCATTGCTACTGCCTGTAACAAGAGGAGATCACGTCGATCAATGGCAAAGGTTAACAGACGCCCAATTCCCGGATAGTTGTACACGTTTTCAACTACAATCAAGCCACTGATCAGCCAGCCGAGACTGATCGCCACTACGGTGATGGTCGGTAATAGGGCGTTACGCAAGACATGGCGGCGTAGCATAGTCAGCGGAGATAATCCCTTTAACAGTGCCGTGCGCGTGTATTCTTGCTCTAGTTCACTGATTACTCCGGCACGGGTCAGACGGGCGATGTACGCCAGTAAGACGAGGGTTGCCGTGATTGCCGGTAGCAGTAATTGGGGAAGAATCTCGAAAAATGGTGTGTCTGGGCGGATGGAGGAATTGGCCGGCAGCCAGCGCAGGCGGAAGGCGAAGAGATCGATAAGCAATAAGCCGGTCACAAATTCCGGCAACCCGGTCACGGCCAGGGTTGAGACACTGATCAGGGTGTCGTCGAGTTTACCCGCTCGCCAACCTGCCCATACGCCTAAAGCAATTCCCAATGGTAGTGATAGTGTTAACGTTGCCCCAGCTAAAAGCAGTGAATTGGCCAGGCGCTCTAGCACCATGGGCCGGATCGGTTGGCGGGTACTGTAGGCCATTCCCCAATCGCCACTGACAAATCCAATCAGCCAGTCGAGGTATTGTATCGGTAAGGGCCGATCAAGACCCAGTTCGGCACGCAAGGCAGCCAGCGCTGCTTCACCTGCTTCGCGGCCAAGCAGAACACGGGCGACATCGCCGGGTAACAGACGGCAAATCAGAAAGATGATTAGCGAGCTGATCAGAATGGTACCACCGAGTAAGATCAGGCGACGTAATAAATATTGGATCATAATTCAATCAGCACTGAGCGCTGGACTATTTGCAGTTCTTCCAGTGGAATATAACAGCGAATCCGATGACCATTTCCCGCATCACGCCAGGGTGGTGGTGTGGTGGCGCAGATGTCACCGGGTGTCCGTGGGCAACGTCTGTAAAATGGACAACCGCTTTCGGATAGTGAGTCTGGTTCTTCTACTTCACGTAGGCGTACACCCCGACTGCTGGTAGCCGTCAACAATGCCTCGGTGTAAGGGTGCAGCGGTGGAGCCAGTACAGCCTGCACTGGCCCTGATTCGACGATTTGGCCGCGGTACATTACCACAACCTCATCGGCCAGATAGCTCACTACCGCCAGATCATGGGTAATAAAGAGATAGGAAATCCCGGTACGTTCCTTCACTTCTGCCAGTAGATTAAGCACGGCAGCCTGCACCGAGACGTCAAGCGCCGAGACAGCCTCGTCGAGGAGAAGCAGATCGGGCATGGTGGCCAGCGCTCGCGCAATCGCAACCCGTTGCTTCTCACCGCCGCTCAGTTGTGCTGGTCGGCGATCTATGTAGTCTGGTGGAAGCTTTACCAGTCGTAATAGTTCGGGTATTCGTTGACGAGCTTCGCGGCGATTCATTCTGCCCAATCGAATCAGGGGGCGCAGCAAGGCTTCACCGACAGTCAGCGCCGGATTCAACGCCTCTTGTGGGTTCTGCAAGACCATCTGTAAACGACGTAGCTCTTCGCGACTGCGCCGTTGAATATTGGGTGCCAGCGGTATGTCGAGCAGCTTGATCGTACCGCTGGAAGGTTCGCTCAGGCCGATTAGACAGCGGGCTAGAGTTGTTTTACCACTACCACTCTCACCGACGACGCCCAAAATGCGGTTGCGGTGCACAGTTAGGTCAACGCCGGCTAGTGCCTTCACTACCGGAGCTGGTTGACCACGGAGTTTATCGAACAACGATTGCCGCCGAGAAATTGTTTTGGTCAGTTGATGGGCGGTAAGAAATACGTTCCTGTTGTCATTTGACGATGCCGATGGAGCCGCGACTGACGGTAGTGAGGTGCTCTGCGGTACCTGTTGCCAGTAGTGACAACGGCTAAGGTGGTGTGTAGCGGTAACAACCAGTGGTGGTTGTTCGCGCCGACAGCGATCATCGGCGAGGGTGCAACGTGGCGCAAAGACACAACCCGATGGTAATGTGCCGGGAGCCGGAATAGTACCATCTATCGGTTGTAGGGGGTGCTGATTGTAGCGCAACCCCGGTCGTGGCAGGCTCCGCAGCAATCCCTGCGTGTAAGGATGCCGCGGCTGTGCAAACAGCGACATCGTTGGTGCAACTTCTACCAATTCTCCAGCATACATCACCGCAGTACGAGCGGCAAGACGGGCAACCAGGCCGAGATTGTGCGAAATGAAGATCGTGGCTGGCTGCTTCTCGGCGATCAATTCGGCTAACAGATCGATTACTGCTGCCTCTGTCGTCACATCAAGACTGGTTGTTGGCTCGTCGAGTACGAGGAGGCGTGGCGTGCCGTGCAGGGCCATCGCGATCATGACCCGTTGCTGCATACCGCCACTCAACTCGTGCGGATAGCTGCGCATGACACGTGCGGGATCAGGAATATGAACACGCTTCAGTACGTTTATCGCCTGTGCTGTTGCTGTCGTGCGATCACCACCGATAGCTTCAATCAGTTGCTCACCGATTCGCATCGTTGGATTCAGAGCTGCCAGTGGATTTTGGGGTACCAGACGTAATGAATTGGCCCATAGCGCACGTCGTGCGCTTCCTGATAAGCCGGTTAGTTCAACCCCATCGAGGAACACCTGCCCTGCGCAGATCCGTCCTGTAGATGGCAGGGCCTGCAAGATTGCCAGACCCAGCGTGCTCTTCCCGCTGCCACTTTCACCGACGATTCCTAGAATTTCACCCTCATGAACCGCCAGACTCACTTCGCGCACAACCGGTAGTTCCTGCCGCCCAACACGGTATGCTACCGTTAGATCGTTTACTGTTAAGACTGGCGTTGTCATCGCTACCTTGTAACGTCTTCGCGTATTGCTCGGCGTACACCCTCGGCCATTAAATTCACGCCAATCACCAGCAACGCGATAGCGGTTGCCGGTGCGTAGAGTGACCACGGAGCAAGAGCAAACTCATTGCGAGCTTCGAGCACCATCAGTCCCCAATCGGGACTAGGTGGTTGCACACCAATACCGAGAAAGCCGAGCGAAGCAACCAGAAAGATCGCGTATGAGAAACGGAGGGCCGCCTCAACTGCCAGTGTTGGCGCTACCAGTGGCAATAGCTCACGCCAGAGGATATACCCAAGGCGCTCACCGCGCATACGGGCGGCTTCGATAAAGCCTCGTGTCTTAAGACTCAACACAACACTGCGCACCACGCGGGCAACAATCGGTGTATAGACGACCACAATGACCAGGAGTACCCCACTGCGTGAAGGGCCAACAGCACCCAGTAAGAGTAAGGCCAGTAGCAGTGCCGGCAGAGCGAGCAAGCCATCAAAAATCCGAAAAACAAGCTCTTCAAGCCAGCCGCCCAGGTAGGTTACACTCACCCCGATAAATGTTCCCAGCAACACTGCAAGGACGGTTCCACCACCGGCGAGCAGCAAAATATCGCGGGCGCCGTAAATGATCCGACTAAACAAATCGCGACCAAGCCGGTCGGTACCGAGCACATGCGTCGTTGAGGGTGGCAACCTGATTGCACTAGCATTTTGCGCTGTCGGACTGTATGGCGCAATCCATGGCCCGAATAAGGCTAATCCAAGGAATAAGATGACAATGGTTGTACCGGTTGCTGTTGCCAGATCGGCGAAAAAAGCCCGCACAAATCGGCTTAACATCATGCCAATATCACTGAACTACTCATTTACACAGAGAGTTGTTTCGTCTCTGTACCTTCTGTGTTCTCTGTGGTAAATTTATCCGAAACATCACTCACTATACTACTAACCCTACACTGCAATCGTAGCCAGATCGGTACGTCCGGGAAACGCCTTGGCGACGTAGCCGCGCAACCCGATCCGATGAGCACTAAGCTGAGCAAAGAAATAGGGAATAATGATCGGGCCGCGTTCGATCAGAATCCGTTGAATTTCACGGTAGGCACGCACGCGCTCAGCCTCATCGAGAGTCGTTCGAGCCGTTGCAGCCAACGCATCAAACTCCGGATCGCTGAAGCGGCTCTCATTCCATATCGCACCGCTCACCAGCATCACATCGAGGTAAAACTGCGGTACCGGTCGTGAACCCCAACCGGTAATCCCCAGATCAACCTCTAACCAGCCATTATCACCGTAATAGACACTTTCTGGCTCGACAATCACATTGACATTGATCCCTGCTTCAGCCCACTGCTCCTTCAACACTACTGCCAGATCAGGGCGATCACCCGAATCAGGTACGTGAAGATCAAGCTGCAAGCCATTAGCATAACCGGCACGGGCAAGCAATTCGCGTGCTGCCGCCGGATCGCGCGGCGGAAGAGGGGTTTCTTCAGAATAGTATGCGCTAAACAGCGGCCCAATCGGACTATCACGACCAATAGCGCCTAGTCCGGCTTTCACCTGGCGAAAAATTGCTTCGCGGTCGGTTGCCAGCTTCAGCGCCCGGATGACCTCTGGCTTATTACCAGGCTCACGATCAGCACGCAATCGTACCAGATCGAAGCCGTTGGTTGGCGTTTGCACGGTCACAATACCGCTCTCTTGTTGCAAGGTCTGGAAGAGCGGCGTTGGCATACGTAACACCAGATCGACTTGACCACCGCGCAGCGCATCAACGGCTGCCGCCTGATCGGCGAAGAAAATAATCTCAAGATTGGCAACTGCCGGCTTCCCGGCCTGAAAATAGGTCGTATTAGCTGCAAGTTCAATGCGGTTTTCGGTACGATACTCGACAACGCGGAACGGGCCTGTTCCGTTGAATGCTGTTGCCGGGTTCTCACTCTCGGCGCGCAGTACCAATGCGTGGTTATCAGACAGATCATAGAGGAAAAAGGGGTTTGCTTCGGCAAGAGTAAAAACAACCGCATTATCCCCATCGGCAGCAATATCGGCAATGTTGGCGTAGAGATCGGCAGTTGGTAATTGCAACGCCGGATCTCGCAACCGATTGAACGTCCAGACCACATCAGCCGCGGTCAACGGACTGCCATCGTGAAAGGTCACTCCCGGTGCCAACACGAGCCGATAGCGTAAACCATCTTCGCTGATCGTCCATTCACGGGCTAAACGGGGAACGATCGCATTAGCCGCATCAATATCAACCAGGTAATCGTACACATGGTTGAGGATCAAGATTTCAGCATCAGATGAGGCAAAAGCCGGATCAAGCTGAACAGGAATCTCGCTAGCAACCCGTAACCGACCGGTTGGTCCACTACCGGCAGCCGTTGGTGCAGTTGCCGTTGGTGCTGGTGCTGACGGGCCACCACATGCAACCAGTGCAGTAGCTCCTGCTGATAACCCAAGCGCCAGACCTAGACGTAAGAACGCGCGGCGGCTCATTCGCCCGGACAGCACCTCTGCACGGGCAGCCTGTAACATGTGTTGCTGCTCTTCTGATAAACTCATCTGCATTCCTTTCATTACCAATACGGTTGGTTCAACAGCGAACGGCTCGCAACGTTAGTGCCGGTCACATTCCTACCCTGCATCCCAGGGTAACTCCGTCGCATTGTATGCAGGACGGTCAACCCCGAACTACCATCCCCACGTTCCAGGCTCGCCCTTAAACGGACCAAATCACTGGTAATCCAACCGCCATAGAAGCCACCTGGTTGAGGCGTCACCAACTCATCATCGACATAACATGCATCCATTGGCGCGGCGTAAAAGGCGAGATGTCCCCGAATCGCCTCGAACGTCGGTGTGGGATTAAGGTACGACCACGCGGCTTGCGGCGCAATGCGCTCGCCTACTACAACATCGTAATAAGACGCTATTCCCTTAAACTCACAAAATGAACGCGCCAGATTCGGACGTAAAAACTCCATGCGAATATCATCTGTTGGCACGTAATAGACCGGTGGATGACTAGTTTCCAAAACCCGGATTGCACGCCGACTGTCAACCAGAGTGATACCGGCAAATAGTACCCTGATACGCCGTGATGTCGGCTCTAGTCGCGGTGGGCGCGGATAATCCCAGACCGATTCCTGACCAGGGCCGGGTGGAATTCGTTTAACCATATGATATGCTCCTGATGAATACCTTCGTAAACTACTTGCAATATACCACAACTCAAGTTACCATACGTTCCCCCGATGTTACCCTTTGTGCAGAGCTTTTCAACGTTTCTTCTCGACCGGCAGTGGTGAGATGAGAGAAGAAGGGGGTGCGGAAAGAGGAGGTTGCCAACCCGTCCGCAGCTTCTCGTTCTGATGGTGGTTTATCCAACTCCTCAATTGTCTTACCGATCATGCGCTTCACCGCATCGGCAGAAGTTGGGTTCACCCCTGCTTGCGGGGATTGGGGGTGATGGGGTGTTAATACGCCGCCCCACACACTGTACAATGCAGAACGGTGTCCCGCGCGTTCGAGGAAACTGCGTGGATCGGGAGCATTCTGGAAGTCTGGATGACGTTTATTGATCGTGGCACTCCGTTCGTTCACTAGCAAGGAAGGGATGAGGTGCCGCCTCGCCTAGACGGTGGTGTATCTCCGATGACGCTGTACCCCACACCCATCGGGTTCCGCCCATAGGGGCACGACGTCGAGACGGGGATAATGGCGGGGGCAGGAATGTCGGGACGGGGGCCGGTCGCATCG
>JAGHYT010000110.1:0-13716 GCA_017743535.1 Chloroflexus sp. | reverse complement strand
TAATCATCAGTAAATCATTGTGTTTTTGCCCAGGCGAGGAGGAAGAACGAATGGAAGCATTGACGATCCCGCCGGTGGATCTGGTATTGATAGCGCCCCTTTTGGTAGTAGTAACGTGGGCAACCGGCCTATTATTGGTTGACACCTTCTTCATCCCGGTTGGGCGTAAGAAGCTCACCGGCTATTTGGCGATTGCCGGTCTGGTGGTGGCCGGTCTGGTCGGGCTACCACTCTGGGGTGTGAGCGGAAGCACGTTTGGCGGCATGGTACGTCTCGATCCCTTTGCCCTAACGCTCACTTGGGTCTTTTTGCTGATCGGTATCTTAAGCATCACCATGTCGCTCGACTATCTACCGCGCCAAGATATAGAGCAGGGCGAGTATTACCCACTTATTATGTTTGCGGTCAGCGGGATGATCCTGTTAGCGCAGGGCGCCGATCTAATCGTTCTCTTCCTGGGAATTGAGACACTCTCGATCACGCTCTACATTCTGACCGGTTTTGCCTATCCGCGCCTGACCTCAGAAGAAGCAGCGATGAAGTATCTGGTGTTGGGTGCGTTCGCGGCTGGCTTCTTCGTTTACGGTATTGCGTTGATCTTTGGTGCAACCGGCTCGACCCGGCTGAGTGAAATCGGTGCTTACGCCGCCGACCGTGATTTAGGTGACACGAACCTGACCCTCTTGCTGGGTGGGGCAGCAATGGTCTTGATCGCCTTCTCATTCAAGGCTGCGCTGGCGCCATTTCACATGTGGATACCCGATGTCTACCAGGGTTCGCCGACTCCGGTAGCTGCCTTCATGAGTGTGGGCACGAAAGGTGGAGCGCTGGCAGCACTGGTTCGCCTGCTGTTCGAGGCATTACCGACATTAAACGAATACTGGTTACCAGTACTGGCCGGTCTGACCGCATTGACCATGGTGGTCGGCAACCTGGGGGCCATTGCCCAGATGGATGTCAAGCGCATGCTAGCCTACTCTAGCATCGGCCATGCCGGTTATGTCATGCTGGGCGTCATGGTTGCCGGTGAACAGCGCGGTCCAGAAGCGTTCATTTTTTACATCCTGGTTTATGCCCTGAGCAATCTGGGTGCATTCGCGGTATTGATTGCCCTAGAGCATCAGGGTGAAGAGGCATGGCAACTCGACGATTTCGCCGGTCTGTATCAGCGTCAGCCGTTGCTGGCTGTAGCAATGGCGATCTTTATGTTCTCGCTGGCCGGCGTACCACCGACTGCTGGCTTCATGGCGAAGTTCTATGCACTGACCGCAGCCTGGGAGGGAGGATTACCCTGGCTAGCGCTGGTCGGTGTCCTAACGAGCGCAATTGCAGCTTTCTTCTACCTACGGGTTATCATTCGGATGTTCATGACCGAGCCAGAGGGAGAACCTGCGCCTGAACTTAATCGTGGTCTCACAATCGATATTGTCGTAGCAGCAGCAGGCACGATCATCATTGGCTTGATCCCGGCTCCGATCTTTGCGCTAGTCGAACGTTCAGCGGTCGCACTAGGGGGCTGATGCGATACTGAAGTGAAGGTTCGTGTACAACAAACAGGGGCAGGTTTTAGTAACCTGCCCCTATCATCTAGCGTGAGCATTACTCTTTGCCCAGCAAAAAATGAATAGTATCGATCAAAACCTTCTCCTCAACCGGTTCAGGAACAATCGCAATCGTCCAATCACTAGCGTAAGGAACCGATTGTAACTCGTTCATCGGCAACCCACTGACGATCACGATCGGAATATTCGCCGTCGTTTCATTCGCACGAAGCTGTTCAATAACCTGCTCTTCGGGCGAGGCTAATGCTGGCATCACCACAACAAACAACGCCGGAAGTGCTGCCGGCAGCGCATCGGGAGTACAAGTTGTCACGCGGAAGTCTTGAGCTGCTATCATAGCAGCCAGCCGATCGGCGGTCGTGCTATCGGTCGATACGATTGCAACCTCTCCCATTCTATCCTCCGCATCGCAGTGCGCATACGTTTTTATTGTAGCACACTGTTGAGGGAAGTGCTACTCTTCACTGCTCCCCGGCACTACCACATTAAACCCGGCATCGACGTAATGAATCTCGCCGGTAACGCCTGCCGCCAGCGGTGAACAGAGGTAGAGGGCAGCGTTGCCAACATCCTCAATCGTGACATTTCGGCGGAGTGGGGCATACTCGGCGAAGTGTTTGTGCAGGCTGCGGAAATTGGCGATCCCGCTAGCAGCCAGTGTGCGGATAGGACCAGCGCTGATAGCGTTGACCCGAATACCGCGTGGGCCGAGACCAGCGGCCAGATAGCGGACACTAGCTTCAAGCGCTGCTTTGGCAACTCCCATAACGTTGTAGCTGCCAATGACCTGACGGGAGCCGTGGTAGGTTAGCGTTAAGACACTGGCGTTGGGAGCAAAAATTGGTTCAGCAGCTTTCACCAGAGCGATCAGTGAGTAGGCACTGATTTCGAGGGCGATGCGGAATCCTTCGCGAGTGGTATTGAGAATAGTACCGCTCAGTTCCTCTTTGTTGGCAAAAGCAATGGCATGAACGAGAAAATCGATTTGCCCAAATGTTTCACGGGTACGCTCAATTAACGCGGTGATGTCTTCATCGTTCGCAACATCACACGGCACGATGAGCGGTGAGTTAAGACTTTCGGCAAGTGGTCGTACCCGTCGTTCAAGTGCCTCCCCTAGATAGGTAAAGCCAATAGTAGCACCCTCTCGATGCAGGGCTTGTGCAATACCCCACGCAATCGAGCGATCGTTGGCTACACCAAGGATCAGGCCTTTCTTTCCTTGCATCAGGCCCATACTGTTTCCTCCATTAAGTAAGTAGCGACGTGCTTCACTAGCGCGCTATCTTACCATACTTTACTTTGGCGGGCGATAGAGTTTATAAAGGCGTGATGGTGTAGTGCCTCTACAGGCCGCATCCCTTTCCTGCAACAAGACTTTGTCGGATAAGCTCCTAGCAAGGAATGGGAACCGGTGAAACGAAAGGATTAATAACAAACACAGCATATTTACCGTCGGTTACGATCTCTTTCGATTCGGATCGGCTGCTCGGTGATATGATCGATTCGTCACAAAGAATGGCAGAGCAACGACTATGAACCATTATCTTCTCTATATCTTTCTCGCCTTGTTCATGTTGAGCGGTTGTCAGGCAGCGACCACAACGCCGATCCGGCTCAACCATCTCGAGCCGCTACCGGCGCCGACGCCTGTCACGTCACCACCTTTGCGCGTGTCGGTAGCTTCGGTTATTTCACCACAGGGAACAGTGCAAAGCTATCAGCCACTGCTTGACTACTTGAGCACCCGATTGGGTCGTCAGGTTATTCTCATTCAGCGCCGTACTTATACCGAAACCAATGAATTGATCGGGCGAAACGAGGTTGATGTTGCGTTCGTCTGTACCAGTGCCTATATTGATGGCCGCGACCGCTACGGGATGAGCCTGTTAGTGGCGCCGCAGGTCAATGGTGAAACCAGTTACCATTCCCTCTTAATTGTGCCAGCGAATAGTTCGGCCCAAACGATGGCTGATTTGCGCGATAAGGTGTTTGCGTTTACCGATCCCACGTCATTTAGCGGGCGAGTGTACCCAACAGCACTGATTCAGGAGTTGGGTGAAGTTCCTGAGACTTTCTTTCGTGACACCTTTTTCACTTACACACATGATGCAGCGATTGAAGCTGTTGCCAATAATTTAGCCGACGGTGCTTCAGTTGATAGCCTCGTCTTTGATTTTGCGGTTAAGCGTAATCCTGAACTGCGAAATAAGGTAAAAGTTATTCACACCTCACCCCCTTTTGGGATTCCACCAGTGGTAGTCGGTTCAGGAGTACGCCCGCAGTTGCGCGTCGAATTACAGAACATTCTGCTAGGGATGGCCGACGATCCATTACCGTTAGCGCAAAGAGCGCTGGCAGAACTGGGTATCGAGCGGTTTGTCATGATCGATGATGCTGCCTATGCCAGTGCTCGCCTGTTACGATCACGGGTAGGATTATTATCGCCATGAATGCAAAATACGCGCAACATCGTCTCATCATTTGGTTCACGAGAGCCTGGGATGTTCTTAGTGCGGTCAACATTCGCGCCAAAATCCTGGGCATCGTGCTGGGCCTGGTCATCCTGATGGGTGTGGCTGCAACCATTGAAGTTCGGCTGCTGCTAGAACAAACCCTCACGTCTCAGACCTACGAGCGTTCGGTAGCAATAGGCCGTGATCTGGCGGCACGAGCAACCGATCTGGTACTGATGCAGGATCATTATGGTCTGTTCCGCCTGCTGCGCGATACACAGATCAACAATCCTGATGTACGTTACGCATTCATCATCGACTCAGAGGGAACAATTGTTGCCCATACATTTGGAAGTGGTTTTCCGGTCGGTCTACGCGATGCCAATACGGTTACAGCGCAGGAACATCATCGTAGCATATTACTGACAACCGATGAAGGCGACATTTGGGATACCGCTGTACCAATCTTTGACGGTCGGGCTGGTATCGCCCGAGTTGGCCTGTCGCTTGCTGCTCGCGAACGGACTGTTACGACCGTTACCGGTCAGTTGCTTCTAACCACAGTCATGGTCGCAGCGATCGGGATCACCGCTGCGGCCTTCCTCACCTGGATTCTTACTCGTCCGATCTTGCAGTTGGTAGAACTAACAAAAGCTGTCGCTCAGGGTGATTTCAGCCAACGCGCCAGGCGTTGGGCAAATGATGAAATCGGTGCGCTCACCGATGCGTTCAACGCTATGAGCGACGCGCTGGCTCAGGCTGAACGTGAACGAGCCGAGCGTGAGCAGATACGAACTCAATATGTAGCGCAAATCATTACTGCCCAAGAGGAAGAACGTAAGCGAATTGCCCGTGAATTGCACGACAGCACTAGTCAGGCGTTAACCTCGCTCCTTATTGGATTACGCTCATTGGCCGATCGTTACCGCTTACCAGACCTCAAGCAACAAGTAGATGATTTACGCGGGATTGTAGGACAAGTTCTCAATGATTTGCACGCACTGGCCCGCCAGTTACGGCCAAGTGTCCTTGATGATCTTGGATTAGCGGCTGCCCTACAACGCTATGTAGCCGATTGTCGCGCTCGTAGTAAACTCACGATCGATCTAGCCCTCATTGGTCTAGACAATGTTCGCCTGATGCCGGTTGTAGAAACCGCGCTCTACCGCATTGTTCAGGAAGCATTAACCAATGTGATCCGCCACGCTCACGCTACAACTGCCAGTGTTGTCATTGAACGCCGATCTGATCGAGTGCGGGCAATTATTGAAGATGACGGATGTGGGTTCGATCCTGATAACATCCACGGTGATGGTCACCTCGGTCTGAACGGGATTCGCGAACGAGCCGAACTCTTGAATGGTCAGCTCATCATCGAGTCGGCTCCCGGACATGGCACGACGTTGTACGTCGAAATACCTTTACCACCCACGAGGGAGGGCTGCGATGAACCGCATTCTGCTGGTTGATGATCACGCAGTGTTACGCGCTGGCTTACGATTACTGCTTGACAGCCAACCTGATCTACAAGTGATTGGTGAGGCTGAAGACGTCCAGACCGCACTTAACCAGGCGAGGACACTACAACCAGACCTGATCTTGCTCGATCTCAGTCTTACCGGCGGCAGTGGTTTATCGGCTATTCCGGCATTTCAGAAAGCAGCACCCCGCGCACGGATTCTTGTGCTAACGATGCACGATGATGAGGGCTATGTGCGGCAGGCGCTAGCTACCGGTGCGCACGGTTATGTCTTGAAACGCGCTGCCGATACCGAGTTAATTGCGGCTATTCGCGCTGTGCTGCGTGGCGAGTTGTACATCCATCCTGCCCTCACCCGCCAGTTGCTTGAGGGAATTCTGCCCCAACCGCCGTCGGTAAGTCCATGGGAGAGTCTCAGTGACCGTGAACGGGAAGTGCTATTGCTGGTAGCACGCGGCTATACCGCAGCCGAAATAGCCAACCAGTTGAGTCTTAGCCCAAAAACGGTAGAAACGTACCGCACACGTGGCATGGAAAAACTCGGCCTGCGATCACGAGCGGCGCTCGTTCAGTATGCGCTCGATCATCACCTGCTGACTGCGAACTGAATCCCTTCACGCACGGTAGAAGATTGTCAGGAAAAACCTGACCCCATCCGTACCAAGAATCCAACTTTTCCTGCTAGCGATACGGCTGTCTTTTTCATAGAGTGTGGGTAGTAGGGATGTCACATCCATCACTATAGTGAATTGCACAAGGAGTTTGGCTTATGTCCCGGCAACCAACTATTCCCTTAATCCCAGTGAGTCGCCGAGGTTTTCTCGGCGCCCTGGTAGCCGGTGCTGGCGCCCTCGCTGTGGCTTCAGTAGCACCATCGGCTATCACTGAAAAACCAACCGATACAATCGATATGCTTACCCCTGAGGAAGCATTGGCTGCCTACGAAGCGGAAATTGCCCGTCTCCGTGCTGCCAGGATCAGCGGTGCACCCATTGACCAGCTTGAGCGGATGCGTACTGATCTCCTACGCGCATTGACCAAACCGGTCGCTGAACGACGCTGGGTGATGGTCATCGATTTACGTGCCTGCGTGGGCTGCCATGGCTGTACAATTGCCTGCGTGGCCGAGAACAAGTTACCGCCTGGGGTTGTGTATCGACCGGTTATTGAAGAGGAAATTGGTCGCTATCCAAATGTCAGTCGACGTTTCATTCCTCGTCCATGTATGCAATGTGACAATCCACCGTGCACAGGAGTTTGTCCGGTCTCGGCCACCTTTACTAATGAACACGGTGTCGTTGAAGTCAACTACGAGCAGTGCATTGGCTGCCGGGCTTGTATTGCCGCCTGCCCCTACGGAGCCCGCACCTTCGACTTTGGTTATACCTACACTGCAAACACCCCATCAGCAGCGATGATGCTCGGAGCCGAGCAGGCCGTGAGTTATGAGCAAACAAGCACTTTCGAGTATAGCAAGGTTCACGCCCGGCGTGACCTGCACGACTCGCCGGTTGGGAATGTGCGCAAATGTCACTTCTGTATGCATCGGGTGCTCAACGGTCAACTACCGGCCTGTGTCACCACGTGTATCGGGCGGGCAACGTTCTTTGGCGATGCCAACGATCCGGAGAGTCTGGTAAGCGAACTGATCGCTAGACCAAACGTGATGCGTTTGAAAGAAGAACTTGGTACTGAGCCACGAGTGTACTACTTGCAGTGAGAGGTAGACTTATGTTAAAGCGACTCCTTTACATCGCTGGCATTCTCGGCCTCCTTATTGGCCTGTGGGGCTTGTACGACCGCCTCGTCTATGGCCACATGCACGCGAACTATGGTTCGTATGTGGTGTGGGGACTATGGGTAGCACTCTATATGTTCTTCGCCGGAGTTGCAACCGGTTCCTTCATGCTGGCAACTCTCGATTTACTCTTCGACCTGCCGCTCTTTCGTGGTAGCGGACGGATGGCGCTCTGGGGAGCATTGGTCACTCTCCCTGCTGGTCTGGCCGCCATTGGTCTCGATCTGGGTCACATGTCTCGTATCTGGAAGGTTTACCTCCAACCTCATTTTGGCTCTGTCATGGCACAACTGGTCTGGGGGTACACGATATTCCTGGGGATCATCATTATAAGCCTCTGGCTTAGTTTTCAACCACAGCGATCACGCTGGTTGAAACCGATCATGGCGGTTGGTCTGATTCTCGCCATCTTCCTGAGTGGTGGCATCGGTGCTCTCTTGGGTGTCAATCAAAACCGCGTAAGCTGGCACGTCAGTAATTTGCCAGCCCAGTTCCCCGTCTTTAATCTAACCTCTGGTGTAGCCCTAATGCTCATTGCTATCGGTTGGTTTGGTCCGCAGCACGACTCACGGCGGACAAGGCAGCTACACGTCTTAAGCCTGGCAATGGTCGTGTTACTGTTGGTCAAAGGTTATTACCTTTGGAGCGACGTGTCACAGGCCCTGTACCAGAATAGTAGCCACGGTGCAGCAGCGATCAATCTGGTGCTGTTCGGTCCTTACGGCTGGGCCTTCTGGCTTTTGCAATTGGGTATTGGAATGCTCCTGCCGTTGATTATTCTCACTATGCCAATCGGAAAACAGGGCTTTTCCGCAGGACTAATGGGACTGTGTATCCTCATCGGTCTGGCTGTTGCCCGCGCCAATATTATCTTCCCGGCGCTTAGCTTACCCGAACTACAAGGTTTGGGCGAAGCCTTCCACGGCCCACATCTCAGCTTTACATACAGTCCAAGCCTAATGGAGTGGGCAGTAACGGCTGGAATCGTCGGTGCAGCAACGATTGGCTTCTTGGTCGGTACTGATCGGCTGCCGCTCTTTACCCGACCAACAACCGAAGCGACTGTAACCGCCGATTGACCTAAATTGATAGCGAATGTTCGCATGCAATACGAACAGGAGTGTTGATATGAAACGACAGAAGACTATGCCCGGCGCTAAAGATATGAGTCGCCGTGATTTTCTCAAAACCTCAGCGCTGATCGGTGGTGGTGCTGCATTGCTCGGCTTTGGCCCATTGTCCGGATTGGCCCGCAGTGAAGCACCGACTGCTGAACTACCACTGGTTGATGCCACCAATTCGATCCAGACTGTCTGCCTGCAATGCAATACTGGCTGCGGCCTCAAGGTTAAACTGATTGATGGCATAGCGGCCAAACTTGAGGGCAATCCGTACAGCCCATGGACGATGGAACCGCCTCTTCCTTACAGTACGCCTGTTAGCACTATTGGGCCAATTGATGGCGCCCTCTGTCCAAAAGGACAGGCCGGGATTCAAACAGCTTACGATCCGTACCGTCTCATGCGGGTGCTGAAACGCAAACCGGGGACACCTCGCGGCGGCGGTCAGTGGATCACGATTGACTTTGATCAGGCGATCAATGAGATCGTTGAAGGTGGCGATCTGTTCGGAGAGGGTCCAGTAGAAGGCTTACGAGCACTCTACGCTCTCAAAGACGCCAAACTGGCCAAAGAGATGGCTGCTGCCGTAAAAGCTATTCTGGATGCCAAACCGGAAGACAAACCGGCTCTTGTTGAGCAGTTCAAACGTGACTTTGCGGACCATCTCGATGTGTTGATCGATCCCGATCACCCCGATCTAGGACCGAAAAACAATCAATTTGCCTTTATCTGGGGTCGGTTGAAAAATGGTCGCGGCGATCTCGTCCAACGCTTTGTGAAATCAGGCTTCGGCTCGGTCAACGCTAACGGTCACACGACTGTCTGCCAGGGATCGCTGTACTTTACCGGCAAAGCGATGAGCGAGCAGTTTGATCCGGCTACCGGCAAGTTTAGCGGCGGTCGAAAATTCTACTGGCAGGCCGATCTCAGTCATGCAGAATTCGTCATCTTCGTCGGCACCAACCACTTTGAATCCAATTATGGGCCGACACCACAATCGCCCCGTATCACGCATGGGGTCATCGACGGGCGTCTACGCTACGTTGTCCTTGATCCCCGGTTGAGTAAACTTGCCAGCAAGGCGTGGAAGTGGATACCGATTAAACCAGGCACCGACGCGGCGTTCGCTATGGCAATGATCCGCTGGATCATCGAGCAGAAGCGCTACAACGCAACGTTTCTCGCCGCCGCCAACAAAGCGGCTGCTACCGCGATTGGCGAGCCGAGCTGGACAAACGCGACCTGGTTGGTCAAGATCAAGAATGGAAAACCAGGTAAGTTCTTGCGCGCCAGCGAAATCGGGTTAACGACAGTAGTCGAAGAGACCAACGCTGAAGGGAAGAAGGTCAAGAAATATGTGACCACTGACGGCGCCAGCTTTGCGTTCGATCCGTTTGTTGCGCTGGTTAACGGTGTTCCCACTCCCATCGATCCCAACAATCCCGATGCGGCGCCGGTTATGGGCGATCTGCTCGTCAGTACTGAACTGAACGGGATTCCTGTCAAGAGCGGCTTGCAGATCATCTACGAAGCTGCCAGCACGCATACGATTGAAGAATGGGCTGCAATTGCCGATGTGAAGGTAGAAGATATTATTGAGATCGCTTACGAATTTACCAGCCATGGCACTCGTGCGGTAGCCGATATTCACCGTGGCCCGTCGCAGCATACCAACGGATTCTATACCAACTTCGCCTTCTACACGCTCAACGCGCTGATCGGTAATTTCGATCATCGCGGTGGACTGATCAAACCTACCACATACGACCGGCTGGGCAACAAAGCAAAAGGGCCGTTCATGATTGAAAAGATGAACAATGGGGCGAATGTACCGTTCGGTATTGACTTGCTCCGCACCAATACAGCCTACGAGAAATCGACCCTATTTAACGGCTATCCGGCGCGCCGACCGTGGTTCCCACTAGCAACCGATATCTACCAGGAAGACGTTCCCTCGATGGGAGATGCCTACCCGTACCAGATCAAAGTTGCCATGTTCTACATGTCGGCGATCAACTATGCCCTACCGGCTGCGCAGACAGTGATCGAGATATTGGCCGACCCGAAGAAGATTCCACTGATCATAACCTGCGACATTATGGTCGGTGAAACCAGCACCTATGCCGATTACATCTTCCCCGATTTGAGCTTCCTTGAACGCTGGGAGTTTCATGGCTCGCACCCAAGCGTGCCCTGGAAAGTGGAGAACATTCGCCAGCCTGCGATCAGTCTCCCCAACTGGCCGACGGTCAAGGTCTTTGGTGAAGAGATCCCGCTCAGCTTTGAGGCGCTCGTGCTCGCCATTGCTGAACGGCTTGAACTGCCCGGCTTCGGTCCTAACGGTTTTGGCGAAGGTATTCCGTTTACCCGCCCTGAACATCTGTACCTCAAGCTTGCAGCCAACGTTGCTTTTGGTGAAAAGGAAGACGGTAGCGATGGTGTGCCCCCAGCCGACGACAACGAACTCGAAGTCTTCCGCCGGGCGCGGCGCTTCCTACCACCGAGTGTATTTGACGAGGCGACATGGCGTGCCGCCGTCGGAAACGATGAGCAGCTCTGGCGCCAGACAGTGTATGTGCTCAATCGCGGTGGGCGCTACCAGGCCTACGAGAAGGGATGGAAGGGCGATCTGGTCGGTAATCCTTATGCGAAACAGATCAATCTGTACCAAGAGAAGACGGCCAATACTATCAATTCCATGACCGGTGAGCACTTACTCGGCTACCCCGTCTACATTCCCGCCGGTTTGGCTGCCGATGGTTCGCCGGTGATTGATGAAGGTTATGACCTGCACCTGATCACGTACAAAGAGGCGATGATGGCCAAAGCTCGTGGTATTGCGAACTACTGGCTGCTGGCACTGATGCCCGAAAACCCGATCCTGATCAACCGTATCGATGCTGAACGGCTCGGTTTGCGCGATGGTGATCGGGTGCGGATTAGTTCAGCAAGTAATCCCGAGGGCGTGTGGGACTTGCGCAACGGCACTCGTAAGCCAATGATCGGGAAAGTCAAGGTCGTTGAAGGCATTCGACCCGGTGTCATCTCCTTCCCGTTAGGTTGGGGGCACTTTGCCAGCGGCGCCAGTGACATCGTAATCGACGGTGTAACGATCCCAGGCGATCCACGGCGGGCGGCTGGTGTTCACGCCAATGCTGCGATGCGGGTCGATCCGGTGTTGGGCAACGTAACCCTGAGCGATCTAGTTGGCGGCAGCGCTGTCTTCTACGACTCGAAGGTGAAATTAGAGCGGGTTGGATAAGAGGTGAGACGAATACCGTCGCTTTTGACGAACACCGTCTCCGGGGCGCAGAAACGTCTCTCTGCGCCCCATCCTTGTCGTTTGGACAGCGATAGCACACGAGCCGCATCGGTATGCTGAAGGATGGATGAGATAGGCAGGGGAAAAGAGTAGTGAGTGGGAGCGAAACGTGCCCAACCCGGCTATAGAAGTGATAGCGAGAGAGAGCTGAAGCATCGGCTTCAACAGTCTACGTTCGATAGCTGTGGCACCGAATGCAGTTGCGGTCTTTTGGTATCATTTTGCAGATACCATCGGGTCATCCCTCTTGAACATCACCCACGCTCTGCTATCATACGGTTGTTCGCAAGCACATAATATCAAGGAAACCGATTGGCTATTTGACACCCATAGCAAGCCGGTTGCATTACCTCTACTACGCAGCACATCAACGACGAGGTGTAAGGGGGGGACAGAACGTCGGTCACAGGGTATGTTTATTTCGCATACATGTGATAACGAACTGGCATAGATTGTGAGGGTCAATGGAACAGAAAGCGGTGCGGCGATGATACATCACCGTTCCACAACCTGAAAACGATGTTGCGACGGAAACTACCCGCAATCGGTATGTGCAGGGAGAGGGAAACAGGCACGACGAGGCGGCTTTGCGTGATGTGGTAATCCGTGCCCTAGCGAAACAAGAGATGGTTAGCGTTGATTGTAGGCTGGCTGCCGATACGCCTATCGCCGCCATTACGCATACCCTAGTTTGCGGGAAAACTACTCTTCGACGTTACGCTGCACACAACTGACAACGACAGGCAACCTTATCATACCTTCAAGGAGGAGACCGGTGTCAATTGATGAACTGATCGATTCTGCATCACTGCAAGCAGTTGTTGCGCCTGAACCACTGGCCGATCTGCTACGCCGCTCGTCGGCCATGCACCGTCATCTATGCCCTCGACAAGTCCTCGGTGCACGGATGGGAATGTACGCTGGCGAACTGTTAGGTCTAGCATTACCGCAAACAAACAAACGGCTCTACACCTTCGTCGAAACCGATGGCTGTTTTGCCGATGGGGTCAGCGTTGCCACCGGTTGCTGGTTAGGACGACGCACAATGCGGCTGATTGACGTGGGCAAGGTTGCTGCGACATTCGTTGACACGCAGAGCGGGCAGGCATTACGCATCGCACCTCGCCCTAACGTGCGCGAATTGGCCCGTGGATATGTCCCCGATGCACGTAGTCGGTGGCATGCGTACCTGATCGCCTATCAACTCATGCCGCTGCATGAACTCCTGGTTGCCCAACCGGTCACCTTGACGGTCGATCTAAAAGCTATCATCAGCCGCAACGGACTACGAGCGACATGCGAACAATGTGGCGAAGAGATCATTAATGCTCGTGAAGTTGTACACGATGGGCACGTGCTCTGTCGCACGTGCGCGGGGGAACGGTATTATGCAACAGTGGATCGAGTATAGACCGCACCTCAGCCAAATCACGAAAAGTTCGGATACGGGAACACCAGGTTTCGCAACATAAAGAGCGCACAACAGCCCCCAACGGCAATAGAAAATCCCTGGTCTGCTGCGTGCAAACCAGGGATTGCTATCCTTCAATAGGACGAACGCGAAAAGATCAATATCCGCACGTACTGCACCCACCAACCGGCGCATCGTCGTCTTCCTCGCTGTAGTCGGTATCACGCGCCCGGAACGAGTGACCGCAACCACAGGAGGATACCGCATTCGGGTTATCGATCTTAAAACCACCACCCATCAGCGTATCGACAAAATCAATCGACGCGCCGTAGAGGTATTGGGCACTGATTGGATCAACCAGCACTCGCAGATTACCGGCGTAGAACTCATTATCACCTTCACGCACCTCGTCGTCGAAGGTCATGCCGTACTGAAGGCCAGAACAGCCACCACCGGCAACGAAGACGCGCAGTGCGTAGCCTTCCAGCTCTTTTTCCTGCATCATCTTCAGCAGGCGATTAACTGCACCTTCACTGATCGAGAGCAGCGGTTGCGGTGTTGCCGGT
>JAGHYT010000109.1:0-13895 GCA_017743535.1 Chloroflexus sp. | reverse complement strand
GCCGGCCGGAGGCGTGGTGCCAACACCTCCCGCCTACCCGGTGGCAACGACGCCAACAGTAGACCTGGCTCTAACCCAGACCAGTGTCGTGCTGGAAACGACTGCGCTGGCTGCAACTGTGCGGGCCGAGGCTACGCAGACCGAAACCGCTGTCCCGGCGTATCCGGTACCAGAAGGCACGCCACCGACACTGCCAACGATTATTCCAACCGCAACTCTGCCTCCACCAACCATCCCGCCACTGCCAACTGCGCCACCACCGCCAACACTCCCACCGCCCCCCACCCCAACGAGCGCCGATCTCATCATTGATGACAGCCCAACCAATCCGCCGCCGCCAACCGCGACTCCGTTGCCGACTTCGACACCCCTGCCAACACCGGTACCGGCGCTGGTATTGCGTGGCAGCACGCGCTGGACGAGTGATCAGGGGCCAATCGTGCTCAACCGAGATGTACAACTGCCGCCCGGCAGCGAGTTGATCATTGAACCAGGCGTAGAGGTACGCCTGGCGCTGGGAGTCTCGATTTATGTTGATGGTGGTCGGTTAATTGCGCTCGGCCAACCCGGCCGTCCGGTGCGTTTTATTGGTGCTACCGGCGCCCGCTGGAGTGGTATCTATGGCCGCCCCGGTAGTTTTATTGCGCTTGAGCATACCGATATTCGCGGCGGTGGCCTGGGTGGAACCGTACTGGTGAGTGAAGAAGGCGGGCTGGTAGTCCGTTTTAGCAGGATTACCGATAACGGTGGTGGAGTCCTGGTGGTCGATTCGCGGCTCGAACTAGCGCAGAGCGAAATTGCCGGTAATGATGTGCCATTTGGAGCTGCATTTGAAGCGGCGTACAGCCGTGGCAACAGCGTAACGCTCGTCGGGAACCGAATTGGCGGTAATCGTCTCAGTGCTGGTGCGCCAATGGTGCGGATCGCGAATCAGAATGCACGCGAAACCCTTAATCTCACAATAGAAGGGAACCTCTTCCGCGATGGTAGTGTAAATGTACAGCTCACAACGAACGGAATGTTGCAGGGTACCTTGATCTGCAATGCCTTGATCGGAGGTGATTTGGGTTTAAGCCTGCGTAGTGAAACCGTACAGGTCAGGCCCGAAGGTGGTTTTCTGATGCCATTGCGGATCGAGCAAAATCTGTTTGAAGGCCACACGCCGGTGATTCGACCAACGTACCTTACGTATGGGATCGGTCGCGGGGCTGCTAGTGAGATTGCACTTGATATGCGCAATAACTGGTGGGGGCACGCTTCTGGCCCGTATGAACCTGATGTTAATCCGCAGGGGACTGGCGATGCCGTGGGCAGTAATATCACTTTTGCCCCATGGTTGACGGACCGACCATCCTGCGTACCGGCGCCGTAGGATGGGGGGATAGGTGATAGAGGTGAGTAGGGGACCTGGGGAAGTGATCGGTTCCAGCCGCGACTTGTACTACGCGGGCCGGAGGCCCGCGCACCCAGCGCAGCGTGTTTGCGGGGGGCCTGGGGAAACGATGGGTTCCAACCGCAGATCGTACAACGCGGGCCAGCGGCCCGCGCACCCGGCTAGCGTGTTTGCGGGGGGCCTGGGGAAACGATAGGTTCCACTCGCAGATCGTACAACGCGGGCCAGAGGCCCGCACACCTAGATGAGGAGGTTTGTTTGATACGTTCATTCTTTTGGTTATTTATCCTGCTAATTCTGGTGGCCTGCACTTCATCAGTACCGACGACCGAATCGCCGTCGTCGTTACCCACTGCAACTCCTTCTACGTCACCAGCGATCATTGTTGAACCAACCAGTACGATAGACCCAACGATCACGCCACCATCTCCCGTTGCAGTAGCCGCAACTCCAACACCAATGCTAGCCGTAACCTATCGGGGAGCACTGGTTGGCCGTGATGCGAATGGTGCATTCACCCTCGGCGATCCGGCAGCGCCGCTCACCCTGATCGATTATTCAGACTTTCTCTGAACGGCGTGTCGCCGTCACGTGTTGACGGTCGAACCGATATTGATCGAGCGTTACGTTGTTACGGGGAAAGTTTTATACATCTTCCGTCCGGTGCTCAACCACGGCACTGCTTCACTTGTGACCACTGCGGCGGCATTTTGTGCCGGGGAACAAGATGCTTTCTGGCCGATGCACGAATTACTCTTTGAACGGCAAAGTGAGGTAGCGACGACGCGCGACGCTGATCTACCGAACCTGATGAGCAGGTATGCGGCTGAATTAGGCCTTGCTGTGACAACGTTTGATACCTGTATGGCAGAGGGGGCTACCCGACAGTTAGCCGAAAGACTGGATGCCGAGCAGCGACAGCGTGGTATTCGCGTGCAACCGGTTTTCGAGATAGGCGAGATTCGGCTGATCGGCTTGCAACCGCTTGAACGATTTGCTGAAATCATTGAACGGCAACCATAGCCTGCGCAGGTGCGGTTACAATTGACGTAATTGTGGCGCGTGCCATTCTACACTCAACACCAAGAGCCATCCGATGAAGGCACTACCGGCGACGACCATCGGCACATTACCGACCAGCTCAGCAACACTGCCGACCAGCATCCCACCCAACGGACTCATCCCCATCAGTGACAGGGTAAATACACTCATTACCCGTCCGCGCAGATCGTCGGGCACGATCAATTGAATCAGGGTATTGGTGAGCGCCATCGTGGTAACACCTGCCCAACCGCACAGTCCAATCAGCAGGAGGGCCAGCGGTACAATTCGGGTTTGAGTAAAACTGATCAGGAGAGGGGCGTACAGTAGGGCTGCAACGGTTAAAAGTTTCCCGCGTGGTGCATGATCGCCGAGCTGGGCAAGGATAAGTGCGGCACACAGTGAACCACATCCACTAGAGGCCGATAACCAGCCCAAACCGGCAGCACCGATGTGCAAAACATCGCGTGCAAAGACCGGTAAGAGCGGAATATGGACGAAATAGAAAAAACTTACTGCACCGGCGCGCAGTAAGAGGGCGCGAACATTGGGTTCATGGATAATGTAGTGTAGCCCCGCGCGCACGGTATTGCCGTGGCGGGCAGCAGGTAATCGCTGCGTGTCGAGGTGCATCAGCGATAGACTGGTCAACACCGCGCCAAAACTAAGTGCATTGAACAAAAAAGCCGGCCCTTCCCCAATCCAGGCAACGACGATACCCGCTACCGCTGGTCCGATAGTACGTGCACCGTTGAAGATGGAAGAGTTCAGCGCAATCGCATTTAACAAATCTTCGCGGCCCACCATCTCGACGGTAAATGCCTGACGGGCCGGCGCATCAAACGCATTAACGATACCTAACAAAAGCGCAAGGATCAGAACATGGGTAATATGCACGATACCACTGAGGGTTAGGCCGGCCAGCGTAGCCGCCAGCAGCATTGCAGTAGATTGGGTAATCAGCAAAATCCGACGTTTGGGAAAGCGATCAGCAATCGTACCGGCAAAGAGGGAAAACAACAATACCGGTAACGAATTGGCTGCCGCCACCAATCCAAGGAGAAAAGGTGAATCGGTCAATCGCAGGACAAGCCAGCCCTGTGCTACGCTCTGCATCCATGTGCCGGTCAGCGAAATCAGTTGCCCATAGAAAAATAGGCGATAATTGCGGTGACGAAGTGCGCGAAACATCGCCGAACGGCGCATTGTCGCACGGGCTTGAATTGATCGCATAATCAGTCGGTGTCTTCGTGATCCTGATGCGTGAGCAACGCTTCGTACAGATGCTGCATTGCCTGATGAAAGGCCGCCAGTTCTTCAGCCGATAAATAACTCAGACGCTGCTCAACCAGACGGCGATGGCGGGGACGTAGTTCATCAATCAGTGCCTTACCTGCCGGAGTGAGTTGAACGAGTGTGACCCGACGGTCGCGCGGATCGGTGGCTCGCCGCACCAGACCACGACGTTCTAAGCGGTCAACCAGTCGGGTCAGATTCGAGTTGTCGGCCAGCATCTCATTACAGATATAACTGAGCGGTACTCCCTCTTCTGTAGCGTAGAACAGGATAGCATACTGCGGCGTCGAAAGATCGTAAGGGCGAAACTCTTCCCGATTTAACTCCTGAAAGCGACGGTGGAGTTTCAGGAAGAGGCGGTAGGCTTCAATCTGTGGTGAGTCGCAGTTACTGATTTCTGGCATAGTCCGTATCCTAGACTTGTCAATTATTGTACCAGTAAATTTCGATTTAGCAAGAATAGATTGCGCCTGCCTCCAACTCAGGAGGAAGGCGCAATTGTGGTGATGGCGTCACCAGTAGAAAGCAAACAGCCAGACCATGAGCAGAAATGCAATTGCTCCGGTCAACGTAACAGCGAGCAATACTGGTTTGACTTCGGGATCACCGCTCCACTCTGGTTGCATACTGCACTCCTCGTTACAAAAATTGTCGGATGTGTGCCCAAGCCTCATATGACACATTGTACCGCGTTTTGCATTATCTGTGGTAGCAAAGAGGGTTGTGCTGGTTCGTTGTGCAAAGAGGGGTTTTCAACGTTTTCAGATTCCTGTTGCCTGAGAGCACACCTGACATACCTCACCTTGCTCCCACAGAGGGCGTAATGAGGAGCGTGAAGCGAGTTGGGATGGCATGGCAACGACCAGAAGGGTCACTTCCCACCAACTTTCACTCGCGGAGGAGCCTGGATGGGAGGATGGGGCATAAGCCTCGCAGCGCACGACGCAGGTCTCTGGCCCGCGCACCCAGGGGATCGCACGGGTTGGGAGTCATTGGCACCAGGTGCGGGATGTTCGTCGGTGGCACTCCGCTGGTGGATTGTTCGGTCAGCGAAGATTGTACTTGACATAAAATTTATCAGACATCCGCTCACGACAGGTACGGCCCGCAAGTCTGTCGTCTCCAACTTTAGCGGCTCGCGGAACGACGCTGGCACTATGAACTTGCATAGTTCGCGTAACAACAATATAATGTCGCCTACCACATGTCGGTCTGCCACGTGCGACGTTGCGTATAGGGATGGCACGCCACGTCTGTCTATGACAGCGAGCAGTGGTCACAGCGCGTCTATGAAGAGTTAAATGCTCTGGTGAACGAGAAACTCAAGGACAAGGGGATTACGGCGATCTATGATCCGGCGCCTAATCAGGGTTACTTCGAGAAGTTGAAGACCGAGCTGGCTGCCGGTAATGCACCTGACATCTTTTGGATTGGTGGTGTTGAGCTAGCAGATTTTGTTAATACCGGTCAGATACTCGATCTCAAACCACTGATCGATGCCGATAGCAGTTTCCAGTTGAGCAACTTCTATCCAAACGTCATCGAGCAACTGACCCGCGATGGCAAGATTTACGGCTTGCCACGTGACATCTCGACGATGGTTGTCTATTACAACGAAGACTTGTTTAAGGCGGCAGGTCTGAAGACACCAAAAGAGCTGGCAGCCGAAGGCAACTGGAATTGGAACACCATGCTCGAGGCAGCACGAAAGCTCACCGATCCGGCCAATCAGCAGTATGGTCTCGGCTTTGGCAACTGGTGGGGACCGGCGTGGGGTTATTTCATCAATGCAGCCGGTGGGAGTCCGTTTACGCCCGACCGACGTGGCTGTGCTTTGAATACACCAGAATCTATCGAGGGCGCTAAGATGGTTCGTCTCCTGTACGACGAGAAGTTGTTGCCCGCCGGTGATGCTGATGGTGAGGCACTGTTCAATGCCGGGAAGGTCGCGATGTACTTCAACGGTCGCTGGTTTACCCCTGGCGTGCGCACCAATGCTAAGTTCAACTGGGACGTGGCAGTGATGCCTGAGGGTAAGGTCAAGAGCACCTGGCTCTTCTGGGGGCCGTACCTGGTCAATGCGAAGACGGCGAATACGCAGGCCGCCTGGGAGGTGCTGAAGGTTCTAACCAGTGCCGAGGCAACGGCGAAGGTTGCTGCGCTAGGTACAAATATCCCGCCGCGCAGCGATAAGGCTGCTGTTGATGCCTTCCTCGCTTCGACGCCACCGGCCAACAACCAGGCGTTCCTCGATGGCATTCCCTACGCTGCCCTCGAGGCGCCCGTCTGGGATGGTAGTTGGGCCGATTTCAGTGGCATTGTCCAGAGCCTCTGGGATCAGATGATTGCAGGCCAGATCACGCCTGAGCAATTTGGTCAGCAGGCCTGTGAGCAGACGACCAGTACCTTCAAGTAAGTCGTCACACTCGGCGAGCGGTGGGCGTGCACCGCTCGCCAGATCATCAGATCATCGATGCGTGAATCGGTACCCTCTCCTGCATTGGGTCTATTGCTCTATTCCCCGGAGGTGATACAATGACCAAACAGGCGCCGGCAGCACTGTCTGCAACTCCCGCACGTCGCCATCTCAGCCGACGTGTGCGGTTGTGGATTGATGCGTTCGGTATGTTGCTGCCGACGATTCTAGGTGTGCTGATCTTTTTTCTTGTGCCACTCACGATCTCTTTCTATTTGAGTTTTACCGATGCACGTCTCTTTGGTGAACCGAACCTTATCGGGTTCAACAACTACCAGCGCGCCCTTTCCGATCCGACCTTTTACCGGGCCATGTGGAATACCGCGGCGTTTTCCGTGGTGACGTTGGTTGTCTCGACGGTACCGGCCCTGATACTGGCTGTCATCCTCAATGAAAGAATTGTCGGTCGTACCTTCTTTCGTGCGGTGTTCTTCATTCCGGTGGTTGCTTCGGTCGTTGGGGTTACTCTGCTCTGGCGCTATCTGCTCAACATTGATTTCGGCTTTGTGAATTATGTAATTCGGCTGTTCGGTTTGGAACCGATCCCGTGGTTAACCAGCCCGGAATGGGGCTTGATCAGCGTGATCTTGGTCTTTTCGTGGAAGACCATCGGCTACAATATGGTCATTTTTCTGGCCGGGTTGCAGGGTGTGCCGCCGCAACTCTACGAAGCAGCCAGTCTTGATGGCGCCAGCCGCTGGCAACAGTTTCTCTTTATTACCGTACCGATGCTCTCGCCGACCACATTCTTTGTACTGGTAACAACGCTGATCAATTGTTTGCAGGTATTCGATGTACCGGTCGCCCTTGGCTTGACCCGTTCAAATACCATTGGCCCGGCGGATTCGATGTTGACGATTGTGCCATTACTCTGGCGAGAGGCATTTATCGGTGGCCGCATGGGGTACGCTTCGGCACTGGCCTGGTTGTTGTTCGTGATTATTTTGCTGTTGACCCTAATTCAGTTCCGGCTGTCGCGGCGATGGGTTCACTACGAGTAAGCGAGGCAGAGCATGGCGAGTACAATCTTGCGCCGACCGTGGGAGCGATTGCTGGCCTATATAGTGCTCGGTATCACCGGCTTCGTCATGGTCTTTCCGTTCATTTATATGTTCCTGTCATCGCTCAAGCCTTCGGCTGAGGTTGTGCAGGTGCCACCGACGCTGTGGCCGAGCGAGGTGCGCTGGTCGAACTATCTGGAAGTGTTGAGTATTGTGCCGTTGGGCACCCAGTTGCTCAATACTATTATTGTCACTGTCCTCGTCGTGTTGGGGTGGGTCTTGACATCGGTTTTGGCCGGTTATGCCTTTGCCCGGCTAGAGTTCCCCGGTCGTGAATGGCTGTTTGGGGCGTATCTGGCAACGCTGATGGTGCCGTTTGCAGTGCTGATCGTGCCGATGTACCGTCTGATGCTAGTATTCGGATGGGTTGATCGCCTGGAAGCACTTATCATTCCCTGGCTGTTCACGGCCTACGGTACCTTCCTGCTACGACAGTTCTTTATGAGTGTGCCAAGAGATTTGGAAGATGCCGCGTTGATTGATGGCGCATCACACTGGGGCATTCTGTTTCGTATCTTTTTACCACTCGCCCGCCCTGCTATTGCGACGCTGGCAACATTTGCCTTTCTCTATGCCTGGAATAGCTTTCTCTGGCCACTGATCATCATTAGTAGTCCGTCTCGTAAGGTTGTAACGCAGGGCCTAATTGATCTTCAGGCACTCTACGCTGCGCGCGTTGATCTGATTATGGCCGGTTCGACCCTGGCCGTGCTGCCAACGCTGATTGTCTTCCTCTTTGCCCAGCGCTATTTTATTGAAGGAATTGCAACCTCTGGCCTGGCCGGGCGCTAAGGGAAGCGAGATGTACGCATGGAACACCACGAACTTTTCAGCCGACCCCACCGCCGTCTAAACCGGCTGACTGGCGAGTGGGTGTTGGTTTCGCCGCATCGTACCCAACGTCCGTGGTTAGGGCAGGTTGAGCAACTGCCGCCTACCGAGTTACCGACGTATGACCCACATTGTTATCTGTGTCCGGGGAATACACGGGCCAACGGTGTTCAAAACCCGTTGTACACCGAGACTTTTGTATTCGAGAACGATTTTGCTGCACTGCTGCCTGATATTCCGTTAGATCGGGTCAGTATTCGGGTTCCATCCGTCAACGAAACCGGGCCGGTGCTACTCCACGCTGAAGCTGAGCGTGGCATCTGTCGGGTCGTCTGTTTTTCGCCGCGTCACGATCTGACACTGGCGCAGATGACACAGACTGAGGTGCGGCGCGTGGTTGAAATCTGGGTCGAGCAGTACAATGAACTGGCCGCTATTGATTGGGTGCAGTCGGTGCTCATTTTCGAGAATCGCGGGGCAATGATGGGCGCTTCTAACCCTCACCCGCACGGTCAAATCTGGGCCAACGAACAGTTGCCCAACGAGATGCGTAAAGAGCTGTCAACCCAAACTGGATACTGGCAGGAGCATCAGCGGTGCATGCTCTGTGATTATCTGAAGCTGGAGCTGACGCTGGGTGAGCGGATTGTATGTGCAAATGAGACGTGGGTAGCACTGGTTCCCTTCTGGGCAATCTGGCCATTTGAGACACTGGTGCTACCACGGGTTCACGCCGGGGCCATCGGTGATTTGGACGATCAGGGTCGTGATGGGCTAGCCGACATCCTGCGCGAGCTGACCGGTCGTTATGATCGGCTGTTTAACGTTCCCTTTCCCTACAGTATGGGTTTTCACCAGCGCCCGACCGACGGCTTACCCCATCCAGGCTGGCATCTGCATGCCCATTTTTACCCACCTTTGTTGCGTTCGGCGACGGTGCGTAAATTTATGGTTGGCTACGAAATGTTAGGCCAGCCGCAGCGCGATCTGACACCGGAACAGGCAGCGGCCCGTCTGCGTCAGTAAAGGCAACAGATTTTTGGGTAACAGGGTTCTGGAGGGGTGAAGCACTACTTCACCCCTCCAACTACTTCACCCCTCCAGAAGTTCCATTGTGGCGTCTGCCTGCATTGCTCTCCCGGTATTGTGTTTTATTCTCCATCCTAAAACAACGATAGATGGGTCTCCATACGGTTGTTTTCTTTACCAGAGCGACCATCGATAAAGCCCCTATTTGTCATCTCTTGCTCATCTAAGACTCTTCTCGCCGGCTCCATAACTTTCTACAATGCAGCGCAGAAGATGTATCTGAGCGATTGGTCGGCTGCGTATCACTCTTCCCCAGCACGGGGAACGGTATCGACAGCGCACCTGATCATCAAGATGAAGCGAGGAACGTTATGATTACATCGACCATGACAACCGCTCGCCAATCGGCAGAGTTTTCTGCAGCCGTTCATCCGCTTATCGAGACGGCGCTTGGCAGCGAACACGACATCAAGGCCATGGATGTGACAGAGCTGGCCCAACGCTGTGCAATCGAAAGTGACCGGTTCTACCGCGGGCAATCTCACGACTCGCGGTATAGCTACGAGCTGTTTCGTCGTGCTTTAGTGGAACGTGATGAGATAGCCTGGAATTATCTCTTTCAGCATTATAGCCCTCTGGTAGAAGGGTGGATTCGGCGGTGCAGTGCATTTGTTAATAGCGGTGAAAGCAGCGAGTATTTTGTGATCGGCGCTTTCGTGAAGTTTTGGCGAGCGGTGACACCAGAGCGGTTTGCTGCCTTTCCAAATCTGGCTTCGTTGTTGCAGTATTTGCAGCTCTGTGCTTCGAGTGTTGTCATTGATTCTGTTCGCGCCCAGTCGTGGGCGGAAATGATGCCCGAAGAGAAGATTAATACACAACAGATCGCAAAGACGGCCCCCGATGAGGAGGCCATGCAACGGGTTGACCGACAGGAGTTCTGGCGGTATATCGATAGCCAGTTGCACTCCGAGAGCGAACGGGTGGTGGTCTACGGTTCGTTTGTGTTAGGTCTTACACCACGAGCAATCTTTGAACGCTATCGTATGCTCTTTGACAGTGTGTACGATGTCTACAATGTTAAACGAAATGTTTTGAATCGACTTAGTCGCAATCACCATCTCCAGGACTTGGTTCGACAGGCGTAAACGACTTGACGAAATAGTAGCTCCGGGGACGTGAAAAACGTCCCCGTTTACGTTTCTTTCAATTAGGAACCCGGTTGCAGATTGGTCTGCGTATGGTTTGGAGGCGCGCCGATTATGGAAGAAGAACAGTTCAAGGACGGCGCAAACCATCTTTCTGGTCTTGAGTTGATTGCTGCGGTAGATGGTGAACTCGATGAGGCGATTGCTCAACATCTTCACCATTGTGATCTTTGTTCTCAGCGCTTGACGATGCTGCGGAGTCTACAACGTGCGCTGCGGCGCAGACTGTACCGTGCGCTTTGTCCGACGACCGATCAGTTGATTGACTATTGTCAGGGTTTGCTCTCTCCATCACAACAGGATGCTATTGCTCATCATCTGACATCGTGCCCGTATTGTCAATCTGAGGTTGAGTTACTGCTACAACGCGATCCGCTGATCGACCGTCTGCTGCTCAGTCATTTGCTTGATGGGTACGGGTTTCGTTCCTAGCGTTAAATGTCTCGTGATTCGTTCATTCGGAGGTGAACTTGCGTGGGGACGGCATGCGCCGTCTCCCTTCATTATTTCTATCGCCGATGTGGGGCCAATCATCAGACCCGCCCTTAGCAACAGCCAACCCGCTCGTTGTGCGCTACAATATACACAGTTGCAACCGTTGCCAGCCGCGCATCGTCGCATACGTCGAAGTCATTATTGTTGTATTGCGATCGCGTTAGCCGAGGAGTTTATTATGGCTGGAGAAGTTACGCTACGTGCAGCCCTGGCGCGACCCTTTCTCGCCGCTACGACCACACCCCAAGTAGCATACGTGTTACTAGAAGCGCAACCGGCAGCGCAGTTGGTGCAGGTGCGGATGCCGGTGAATGTCTGTTTTGTACTCGACCGTAGTGGTTCAATGAAGGGCGAGAAGATTGAGCGTCTTCGTCAGGCGGTGGTGCGCGCAATCGAGCAGCTTGACGAGCAGGATACGCTGTCGATCGTCATTTTCGATCATCGAACCGAAGTGTTGGTTCCGGCTCAACCGGTACGCAATCGGACAACCATTCTCGATCTGGTGCATCGCATTCGTGATGCTGGCGGAACGCGCATTGCGCCAGCGCTTGAGAAGGGGTTGCAAGAGTTGCAGAAGGTACCGCATGGTGTCCGCCGTCTGATTCTGCTGACCGACGGCCAGACTGAGCACGAGAAGGAATGCCTGTTACGCGCCGAAGATGCAGGTCGGCTGGGGATACCTATCACTGCTCTTGGCATCGGTAAAGATTGGAACGAAGACTTGCTGATCGAGATGGCGAATCGTTCGCGGGGTGTAGCCGATTATATCGCTCAACCCTCCTCAATTGTGAACTATTTTCAGCATACCGTGCAGCGTGCCCAGCAGACGACGATTCAGAACAGTGTGCTCACGCTACGCCTGGTACAGGGGGTAACGCCGCGAGCTGTCTGGCAGGTCACGCCGCTCATTGATAATCTTGGCTATCAGCCTCTGAATGATCGTGCCGTCAGTGTCAATCTCGGCGAACTGGAGAGCGGGCAGGTGCGTGCCCTGCTGATCGAACTGATCGTTGATCCACGTCCAATCGGCACATATCGTATTGGTCAGGCAGAGATCAGCTACGATGTGCCGCCGCTCCGTCTGGTCGGGGAAAAGACCAAAATTGACATTATGCTTACCTTCACCGCCGATCCGACGCAGTTGCAACAGGTTACCCCCAACGTGATGAACATCGTTGAGAAGGTCAGTGCGTTTAAGTTGCAAACCCGTGCTTTGCAAGACCTGGCTGCCGGTAATGTGAGTGGAGCGACCCAGAAATTGAAGAGTGCAGTGACCCGCTTGCTCAATCAGGGTGAAGTGGAACTGGCTGCCACGATGCAGCAAGAGATTGCCAACCTTGAACAACAGGGTCAAATGTCGAGCGAAGGGCAGAAGACGATCAAGTTTCAGGGCCGTAAAACGGTGCGTCTGACCGATATTGAGTTGCCGAAGGAGTAATATGTATATTTTGGTCACGAATGACGATGGCTACCAGAGTCCGGGCTTGGTGGCACTGCGGGCAGTGCTCAGCGAGATTGGTGAAGTGGTGGTGGTTGCCCCTGATCGTAACTGGAGCGCTGCCGGTCATTACCGGAAGCTATTCGATCCTTTACGGGCCTGGGAAGGTACTTTAAGTGATGGTTCACCGGCACTGATTTGTGATGGTACACCAGCCGACTGTGTGGCCCTGGCCGTGATGGGGCTTCTCGACCGTAAGCCCGATCTGGTTGTGTCGGGGATTAATCTGGGGGCGAATCTCGGTACCGATCTTCTCTATTCGGGGACGGTGGCAGCGGCGATGGAAGCTCTCGTCTTTGGTATTCCGGGACTAGCCGTATCGCAGGTGCGCCCTAAAGATGGAAAGTGGGATTTCGGGGCGGCGCAAATGGCAGTGCGACATCTGGTAACGCTGATCCGTGAGCGTGGCCTGCCGGCAGAGATTCTGTTGAATCTGAACATTCCGCCCGTCGCCCCAACCGAGTTGCGCGGGATAAAGGTTGGTCGTCTGGGGCGTCGGGTCTACCGCGATGCGCTGGTCGTGCGCTACGATCCACGGGGCCGACCGTATTACTGGATCGACGGCGCTGAACCGGAAGATCATTACGAAGATGGTACCGATATTGCTGCGATCAGTGATGGCTATGCAAGCCTGACACCCGTACAGATGGATTTGACCAGCCATCGCTGGTTAGATGAGCTGCGTCATTGGGAGTGGGATGGTAAACGGTTGTGACAGTGCCCGGTGTCCAGGCCCTTGTTCTCTCATCGTTCGTGCAATTCACGGCATTGGGCAAACCAGGTTTTACCCTCCTCTGCGTGAGGGGCGTGTAGTGCCTGAAGAGGATGGTGTGCTGATGCGCCAACCTATGAGTCCAGTTCATACACTTCACGACGAGGGCCGGATGACTGCGTTCCCAGGCAAACTCATAATACTACCTCAAGCCATTGCTCCTCAGTACACGCGCGTACTCCCCAGCCGAGGCGGCCGGTTGGACGCACGATTGCATACTGGTTATCGATCCAGATGACCAGGCTGAGCGGGCCACGCGGTGATGGAGCACGCAGAATAGGCTGACCGTCAACCAGTAATTCACTTTCGCTCACCCCCCAGCGAATCTCGTAGTCGTGCCACTGCGCGATGTCTTGAGGTACGATTGCTTCGGCGATACCGGCGGCGTGTTGGATAGAGGGCCAGAGCCGACGGTAGATCGGGGGTAGGTTGAGGAGCGGTACGATGAGCGGGGCAAGGGGTAGCCACGTAAGGGCTGCCGGGCGGCCGGTGTCGATGATTGCTGCTTTCCAACCGTGACCGGGGATGCCCATCGCCAGCGGCATGTCGTGAGGCGCTGCGCCGAAGAAGAACCAGATGGCTTGCGGCATGCGGGGCGGCCAGGCCCATGGGTAGCTCCACAGACCAAAGCCGGCAGTGCCGATCAGTTGTGTAACCGGATGCGATGCGCGAGCACGAAGGCGTAGGGTGAACGGCGGCCATAGTGCACGGGCAGGACCTGGTCGTCGCCCGAAATCGTCGAGCTGAGCATTCTGATACCGGTCGGCCGGGCCGGGTGGTCGAATGAGCCGCAGGCCG
>JAGHYT010000012.1:0-51491 GCA_017743535.1 Chloroflexus sp. | reverse complement strand
TGGCCACCGGTATGGAAGCGGCTTTTGGCGCTGGTGTGCCGGCCAGGCCCATTGCGATTGAGCATACCGTGATGCGGGTGATGGAATTACATGCGCTTGAAATGGTCGCTCCTGGTATACGAACCGGTGATCTTGATCCGCTGTTGAGCGAACTACGGATGGTGAAAGATGCCGAAGAACTGTCGTTCATGGAACGGGCCGTCGCTATTGTCGAACAGGCCTTACAAGCGTTCTTACCGCATATCCGTCCCGAAGTAAGCGAACGTGCCCTCTCGCGGATGCTCAGCGAGGCAATCCTGGCTGCCGGCGCCGATAGCGAGAGCTTCGCTAATATGATCGCCAGTGGTCCTCATGCTGCCAATCCTCATCACGAAAACAGTGATCGCTTACTACAAACCGGTGATCTGGTCATTATTGACTGTGGTGCCGTCTATCGCGGATACCATTCAGACATTACGCGCACCATCGCGGTTGGTGAGCCTGATCCGGTTGCCCGGCATATTTATGAAATTGTATTAGCTGCCAACACAGCCGGACGCAATGCTTGCCGTCCTGGTGTTAGTGGTGCGGCTATCGATGCCGCAGCCCGTTCAGTCATCGAAGCTGCCGGGTATGGTGCGGCGTTCGTCCATCGTACCGGTCATGGTCTTGGCCTTGAAACGCACGAGCTGCCCAATATTGTGGCCGGGAGTGACACACCACTCCGCCCTGGAACCACCTTCACCGTTGAACCCGGTATCTACTTGCCGGGTCAATGTGGCGTGCGGATCGAGGATGATGTCGTAATCACCGAACATGGGAGTCGGTCGTTAACAACATTTCCTCGTGAACTTATCGTTGTTTAACCGGCAGCGGCGATCAGTCCGCTCCCCGCTCGATGATGCCAGGGACTGTTAGCTGATGCCGTACTCATCGTAGGGGAATGCCGTCATTCGGCCTGCTCTCTCAGCGTGTGTTTGAAAAAAAGTCATAGAATTATGGCCTATCCAACATCACCTCACGACGGATGAACCTCGGTGATGGATGCAAGACGATTCACAAGCGGGGGCGAGGCTACGCCTCGCCCCTACCGGTATCCACGACGATGGTCACGGAGCCTGTGGCGCCGACCGTCGTCGTACCTCAAGGAGATAACGCTTTCGGATGGTACGTCGATCTGACTAGAGACGACCTGCGCTAACCTTCATCACTCGGAACAGGGTATTCCGGATCGGCACTTAGCGCTACCGAAGCTACGCTTCAGCAGTCCACGCCGATCACGTCGCGAAGAGAATATACAGATACCCGCTCACACGACGCAACCGACCCCTACCGTTCGCCGAGCAATTCGGCCATTACCGCTGCAAAAGCCTCACGAGATGGACGTAAACGATTTTCGGAGAGCGCAGCAATAGGCGTATTCCCGATACCCAGCGTTTCAGCCAGCGTTGGCCGATGCTCATTGAGATAGATGAGACCGGTCACAAACTCATTCGTGGATCGCGCCTGTTCGAGCAGCAAGAGCGCCGCACTGCGATCGGTCGGATCGTAATCACGGTTCAGTTTACGTAATCGAATGACCGGCCCATCATGGAGCTGCACGTCACGCACTTCACCAGGTTCATAATCGACGGCAATTTCTTCGTAATGAGGAACAAAGCTAATATCGTGAAGTGGTGACTCGTGCGTTTTACCGTAGGTATAACTTTTCGTTGAACGGTCGTGGTTGTTAAACGTTACACAGGGACTGATAATATCGATCACAGCCGCACCGTGAAAATGGAATGCAGCTTTAATGAGTTCGCGCACCTGCTTTGCGTCACCGGCAAACGAACGGGCAACAAAACCACATCCGGCTAGAATAGCTTCTGCACACACATCGATTGGTGGAAAATGATTCACCCCGGCATGTTTCAGTTCTTGACCTTCATCAGCCGTGGCCGAAAACTGGCCTTTGGTCAGGCCATACACACCGTTATTTTCAACAATGTAGACGACAGGGACATTGCGGCGCAACAGGTGAATGAATTGCCCTAAACCGATACTAGCAGTATCACCATCGCCGCTAACGGCTAATGGGCGCAGCGTATGATTGGCGAGATGCGCACCGGTAGTCACCGCAGGCATCCGTCCGTGTAGTGAATTGAAGCCGTGAGACCGGCCCAAAAAGTAGGCGGCTGATTTGCTCGAACAGCCGATACCGCTCATACGGATAACCGTGTGTGGCGGGAGCGACAGCTCAAAGGCGGCGGCAATGATCTGGCTAGCGATTGAGTCGTGACCACAGCCAGCACAGAGGGTCGAAGGTGCACCGCGATAATCGGCTTTGGTTAAGCCAATGGCATTGTGTGTCATAGTTCCTCCTGCCGGGCAGGATATTCAGCAAGATATCTTTTACCGCGTAGTCTCAACGTGTATCCCTTTTCTTAAGTGCCGGTACCGACCAACAATGACGACTCGCGCATTTGTTCCAGGCAGTTGAGGACCTGATCGCGCACAAAGGGGGCTGTTAACGGTAAACCATCACACCAGGCTACCGAACCGAGACGGGTGGCATGGGCCGGGCAGTGCAGTTGTAGCAATTGCCGGAGTTGTCCATCGTGGTTCTGTTCGACCACAACACAATACTGGTGACGGGCGATAAACTCGGTGACCTCTGCACCAAATGGCAGGGCACGTATGCGCATACTGCTGGTCTGAACACCGGCAGCAGCCAGTAAGTCGCGTGCCTCGCTGATGGCCGGTGCCGTAGAGCCAAATCCGATCAGGCCAATCGTTGCCTGCGGGTTGATCTCAATCACTGGACGAGGCACCAGCCGCCGTGCTGTTTCATGTTTCCGCCAGAGACGAGCCATATTGCGTTGCCAGTCATCGGGGTGTTCACTATAAACATTGCGCTCATTGTGACCCGTTCCACGGCTGAGCGTAGCTGCCAGCGGGTGTGGATTACCCGGCAGTGTCCGATAACCGATCCCGTCACCGTCAACATCGGCAAAGCGGGCATAGGTCTTTAACCGTGTCAAATCCTCGGCGCTTAACACTTTGCCACGTTGAAGTGGTTGTTCGGGATATGGAAAAGGATGACTCATCCAGATGTTCATCCCCAAATCGAGATCACTCAATACGAAGACCGGCGTCTGTAACTGTTCGGCCAGATCGAAGGCCATCTGTGCATCACTAAAGCACTCTTCCATTGTCCCCGGCAACAAGATGACGTGTCGGGTATCACCGTGACCAAGATAATAGACGGAAAGCAAATCACCTTGCGCAGTGCGTGTTGGTAAGCCGGTTGACGGCCCAACCCGCTGGACATCCCAGATAACCGCAGGGATTTCGGCAAAGAAGCCCAAGCCGGCAAATTCGGTCATCAGCGAAATACCCGGCCCAGACGTGGCCGTCATCGCACGGGCACCGGCCCAGCCAGCACCGATCACAATCCCAAGGGCTGCGATTTCATCTTCAGCCTGAACAATCGCACAGGTGGCGCCGTCGGTCGCTGGACGTAGGCGTGGCAAGTAGCTCTCTAAGGCCTCGATCAGGCTACTCGATGGTGTAATCGGATACCAGGCAACCACACCAACACCGCCGGTCAACGCACCAATGGCGGCCGCGGTATTACCGTCGATCAGCATCATCCCGCGTGTTGCGTGCATACGATGCACACGGTATTTTCCGTGTGCGGGTGAAGGTTCGGCAGCAGCCCATGCCTGCGCCGCCCGGATCACCGCCAGATTCAGCTCAATTGCTGATGGCCGACCACGAAACTGTTGCTGCAAAGCGGTCAGTAACGCAGTCTCCTCAATGCCGAGCAATGCCGCCAGCACACCCACATAAACCATGTTGGTCGCGTAAGGGCGCAGCCGTTGGTTGACGCCTACCTGATCCAGAATGTGCCGCACCGGAATTGCAAGTGGGATGATGTCCGAGCGTTGCGGCTGCCATAGGCCGTCGGCAGGATAGAGACAGATACCATCGGTTGGCAGTTGTGCCAGATCGTCATTGGCAGTGCGTGGATTAAACGCGACTAGAATTGGGGTAACCGCAGGTCGAGCGATATAGCCCGCCTGACTGACTCGTAGTGTGTACCAGGTCGGTTCACCCTGAATGTTGGAAGGGAAGAGGTTCTTTCCAGAGACAGGCACACCCATCTGAAAGATGGCTCGCATGAGTACCATGTTGGCCGTTTGACTGCCCGAGCCATTCACGGTAGCCGCAGTAATGGCGAACTCATTTACGATTGGTTGGGGGAATTGCATAGCTTCCTCGCAAGACACTCAACGTTGAGCGATAGCGTTTATTATACGAGTGAAGGGTAGTGTATGGCAAGAGAGGGGAAAGGGCTTGTCAGAAGTTTTCTTTGACCGGGAAGAGTGAATGGCAAGGAGTTGTCATGCTTCGGGCCATTCGTCGAAGTTGATGCGTAGAGGCGATGCGTCGCCTCGTCCGCGGCGATGTCGTCCTTAAAAAGCGATTGTCTCCCCGTGCTGATGGTTATTTGCTGGCCTTCCCTCTTCACCATCTGGTGCCCTACCGCCATGCGACCAGATGTTTTACCGGTGACCAGTTTTACCCGTTTGCCTCAGCGCACAAGTCTCTAGCCCCTGATCCTGACCCTTTGGTCAAAGAGTTTATCTGGCGGCGTGAAACTCATTTGTGCATTCTTTTCGCTAGACATATACAGCAAAAGTATGTATAATGTGCAAAAGGTTGCAAGTAATGTCTAAGGGAGCATGCTATGCCCTACCGCATTCGTCGCCGGGCCCATGATCTGATCTGGGTGGTGATGGAGGATCATTTACATTTGTCTGAAGCGGAACGGTACTACCACGAAATGTGGCGCTTGCTCGATCAGTGTCCGAAGCCAACCGATTTGCTTGTCGATGGCCGACGTATCTCTGGTGCTGACCGTGGTGCCCGGCAGCGTACTGAGGCAATTGTGCATCATAAGCATTTAGGGCGGATTGCCTTCATCGTTGCCGAACACCATTTGCTTATCTTTGCACCGCTGGTTCGTTTTGTGAGTGGTATTGGTTTATTTGCTACCGAGCAGGAAGCACTGCGTTTTCTCGGTACAGTGATGGAGTATGGTGATTGACGTTTGCCTACCTTGATGTCGGTAGCCTGTGCTTATATGCACAGGCTTTGTTCGTTTCATGTTCAGATTGTATTTTGTGTCATATAATTGCATAATATATCCAGGACATCTAGGTCTAGAGGCAAGGAGCAATGATGCTATGGGCCAGCCACTTGAGTTTGTGATGATACTCGGCTTGCAGCGCTACAGTCAGGATTTTTTTCGTTGCGCCGAAGCTGAGGTTCGCAAAGAGGTTCCCGATTTCCGGTTGCATATCTTTGAAGATCGCGATGTAACTGCTCGCCCGTCTGAAGTGGAAGCGGCTATTGCCCGCTGCCGTTGTCTGATTCTGTCGCTTATTACGCTGAACGAAACGGCAGAAGTCTTGGTACCAATGGTCGAACGCCACGATCCGCCTGTCGTCTTTTCGTTCGAGGGGCTGCCGGAGGTGATGCGGCTGAACAAGGTTGGTTCGTACAACCTGAAGGCCGGTAAGGGGATGCCCAAACCGGTTCAGAACGTTGCCCGGCTGCTAGTCGGTGGTCGTGAAGAAGATGCCCTCTATGGCTACGTGAAACTGCAGAAGATTACTTCAAAGCTCATCAATTTTCTGCCCGGCAAGCGATTAAACGATTTTCGGAACTGGACAAATGTCAATAACTACTGGAATCATCGCAGTATTGCCAATGCAGCCAATATGTTTAAGCTCATTTTGCGTGAATACTGCGAAATGAGCCATCTGCACGTTGATCCAGTCGTTGAAATGCCAAATATGGGTTTTGCCCATCCTGATGCGCCACGACTCTTTGCCAGTCCTGCCGAATATGAACGTTGGGAGAAGGATCGCAACCGTGCGCGCAAAGGAGTGTCGCCACCATTGGGTACGGTGGCGCTCTTGTCATTCCGCGCTCATATCTTGTTCGGTGCTGATTACCATTACAAGATCGTGCACGCATTGGAAGCCGCCGGCTTGCGCGTCTTGCCAATCTTCGTGATGGGGATCGAGAGCCATATTGTAGTACGTGAGTGGCTCACCCGTATGAATGTTGATCTGGTGATCAATACAATGGGCTTCCCACTCGTAGGCGGACCTGCCGGTTCAACGAAGGCCGGGTTGACGGTTGATGTTGCCCGTGAGTTGCTGAGTAAACTTGATACACCGTATATCGTGGCGCAGCCGTTATTTGTGCAAGATGAGGATGACTGGCGCGAGCGTGGTGTTGGTCCTCTACAGAGTACATTCCTCTTTAGTTTGCCTGAGATGGATGGTGCGGTAGCACCGGTTGTCCTCGGTGGGATGCGCGGTAGTACTATCACCACAGTGCCTGACCGCCTCGAACGGTTAGCCCGCATAGCTCGTGGTTTTGTGCAGCTACGCAAGAAGCCGAATCGCGACAAGAAGGTAGCAATTATTGTTTACAACTATCCACCAGGTCAGGGAAAGGTGGCTACAGCAGCACTCCTCGATGTACCGGCAAGTTTGATCGCCATTCTCGATCGCCTGGCGGCAGAAGGTTATCAGGTAGGGCGCTATCCGCGTGATCCGGCAACCTTTGCCCGCTGTCTCGAAGGGCTGGTCAGTGATCAGCCATTGCCCCCCGGTCACCCGCCGGTAGTCGTTGGTATGAGTGCTGATCGGCAAGACTTCTATCGCTGGTTGCGTCCGAGCGACCAAGAGCGGATTAATGCCCGTTGGGGTGAGTTTCCCGGTGATATTGCACCCTTGGGGCGCGATAAGGTACGGTTGGCAGGAACGCAGATTGGCAATATCTTTATCGGAGTGCAGCCGGTGATCGGGATGCCAGGTGATCCGATGCGGTTGTTGTTTGATAAGGAGAACACACCTCACCACCAGTACGCGCTCTTCTATCGCTACCTCAGCGAGAGTTTCGGCGCCGATGCCATTATTCATCTTGGTATGCACGGCACTGCTGAATGGATGCCCGGTGTTCAGTTAGGGGTTACCGACCGTTGCTGGCCTGATATTTTGCTCGGTGAGATCCCGAATTTCTACGTGTATCCGATTAATAATCCGGCGGAAGCCAATATTGCCAAGCGTCGTGGCTACAGCACGATCATCGGTCACGCCATCCCTCCGTATGGCCGCGCCGGTTTGTACCGTGAGTTGCAGGCTTTGTACGACTTGTTGACCGAATATCGCGAGCGGCCACCTGCGCTTGCAGATGATGATCAAAGTCCAGAAGCAGTCGCGATTATGCAGAAGATTGCACTGCTCAATCTCGACCAGGAGCTAGCACGCCAGCCCGGTGAGTCGTTCAGTCGCTTTGCATCGCGGGCGTATGCCTATCTGCGCGATTTGTCAGCGACGATGATCACGGATCGTTTGCACATCTTAGGGAGTGCACCACCTCCTGAAGAGCAGTTGACATTAATCGTCGAAACGCTGAAGGTGCCGCGTGGTGAGTTGCCTGGTCTGGCCGATCTGTTGTTGTCGGTGCGGAAATCTGGCCTGCGATACAGTGAAGTACTCACAAAGGCTCGCCAGGGTGATCCCGATGCGTTAGCCTTACGCGAAGAGATTGAAAGCCGTTGTACCGAACTGGTACAGCAAACGGTATTTGGTCATCTAACGCCTGAGCAGGCTGCGCGTCAGGTTGGTTTATCTTCTAGTAATGAGTTGGCCGCATTGGTACACCATGGCCGGGCGCTTCTGGCTGCACTTCGCGACAACACTCAAGAGCTGGATTTTCTTATGCGCGGTCTGGCCGGGCGTTACATCCCCGCTGCCCCAGGTGGCGATATTATCCGCGATGGCGTCACCGTCTTGCCCACCGGTCGCAACATCCACAGTATGGATCCGTTCCGCGTACCAACCGATAGCGCCTACGAGCGTGGCCTTCGGATTGCCGAAACGCTGATTGCTACCCATCGGGCCGAGACCGGCCAGTATCCAGAGACTATCGCGCAAGTGTTGTGGGGTCTCGATGCCATTAAAACGAAGGGCGAATCTATCGGGATTGTGCTGGGGTTGATCGGCGCCCGACCGGTCAAGGATGGTCAGGGTAAAGTGGGCCGTTATGCGCTGATACCGCTAGCCGAGTTGGGTCGGCCACGGATCGATGTCCTAATGACGGCGTCCGGCATCTTCCGCGACATCTTTGCAGGTACGATGGACATGCTCGATCGGCTGGTAAGGGAAGCGGCTGCTGCCGATGAACCACCAGAGATGAATTACATCCGCAAGCACGTCCAGGAGATGATGGCCGCCGGGAAGAGCTTCGATCAGGCAACGGCGCGCATCTTTACCCAGGCTGCCGGTACTTACGGTGCCGATGTCGATGAAGCTATCGAAGGAAGTGCCTGGGAGAAACGCGAAGAGTTGGAGGAACTGTTCATCAAGCGTAATGCTTACGCCTTTGGCGGGCGCCAAAATGGCGAAGCCCGGCCAGAGGTCTTGCGGGCGCTCCTTGGTACGGTGAGCCGTGTTGCCCAGGAGATTGATAGCGTCGAATACGGTTTGACCGATATGCAGCACTATTATGGTTATTCGGGCGCATTGAAGGCGGCTGCCGAACGGGCGACCGGTCAGCGGGTGCCGCTCAATTTTGTCGAGAGCTTCACGGCTGAAACGAAATTGCAAACCCTGGAACAGACTTTACGGGTTGAATACCGCACGAAGTTCCTCAATCCGAAGTGGTACGAGGGGATGTTACGCCACGGCCATAATGGCGCTGCCGAAATTGCCAGCCGGTTTACCTATATGCTGGGCTGGAGCGCAACGACCGGCGCAGTTGATCAATGGGTGTACGATGAAGCAGCGCGGACGTTTGTCCTTGATGATGCAATGCGTACTCGCATCGAAGCACTCAATCCGGCTGCGGCGCGGAATATGGTGGGTCGCTTACTCGAAGCGAATGCGCGTGGCATGTGGCAGACCGACGAGGAGACATTGGAGCGGCTACGCGAGCTACACGCCGATCTGGAAGATCGGTTGGAGGGCATTACCGGTTAACCGTGAACGTGTATTTGAAGCCGCTCGTCACGTCCACGATGGATGCACCCAGTCAGTAGGGCACGGCATCGCCGTGCTCCTACCGGTAGGCGCATCGACCATCCACCCCGAATCGCCACCATCAGGTGCATCCCATAGCTATTGTACTGGCTGAGAGGGGTGTAACGAATGCCGATCCGACCGGTTCGGTCTGGAGATAGCGGTGCATCGTGTTGTCGTCCTGCGTGGTGACTGCTGCGTTCTATCTTGGCACAGTGGCCATCGCTACCCCCGGCGCCGCTGCGGTCGCATCAGGACAGTGAGGGACGACCTTCATAGTTTGGACCGAGATACGTCGGATCGGCTTTTCAGAGCGAAAAGGGTAGGTTCCAGTTTTGCCTTACCATCCTCCTTCCGCTCTTGGTGTTCTAGCGGAAGGGGATATTAGAGGGGACGAATCCGTTCATCCTACCACCCCGCTTAGCTTTTCTCTTCCCTCATCATGCCCGTTAACCCACGGTAGAGAGCGTGTTTCCAACGCGCCCTCCGTGAGATGCTTCTTCCCAATGCCCACACGACGCGGGCTGGCAGCCTCGCGACAGAAACCGCTGAAAACTTATGCCTTCCGATGGTTCATGCTTGACAGATCGGCAAAAAGGTTGTAAACTCCAAACAGTTTGGTTTTTCAAACTATTTGGAGGTTAAAAGTGTATCACGAACTCGATCCCCCCTACACTGCCGAAGATGTCGCTGTGCTGTTCAATCTGGTGCATAGCGAACTGATGGGTCAGAGTATGGAAACGCTCTTACAGTTTCTTCAGCGTTCCAATCTCTCAATGCCCCGTCTGGTGTCGTTAATGTACATTCAACGTCAAGGCGTGACAACTGTCACTGCGTTGAGTGAACACCTCAATTTGGCGCTGGGTACCACTAGTCAGATGATTGATCAACTAGTGCAAGATGGACTGGTTGAACGACGTGAAGCAGCGCATGATCGCCGTCAAAAACAGATTACCCTGACACCTGCTGGCGAGACACTTGTCGCCGAGGCACGTCAGATCAGGTTGGCAGAGGCAAGTCGTCATTTGCGACAGTTACCACCAGCATTGATTGAACAACTGGGACAGGCGCTCAGTGCTGCCTGTCGGGAATGGAATCTGATAACCAAATCTTGAGGGGCATCTTTATGGCCACGACTACGACTCCCACAACGGTCACCACAACCCGCATTGATTATGCAGCTACGCTCGATCAACGGAGCAAAGTTCTCATCTTGGTTGGCGTATTACTCGGTCTGTTTCTCTCAGCGCTTGATCAAACCATTATCTCTACGGCACTACCCCGCATCGTTGCCGATCTGAAAGGTATCGAGTTGATCGGCTGGGTCTCGACCAGTTATCTGCTGGCTTCCACGGCTATGGTGCCGATCTACGGCAAACTGTCAGACATCTACGGGCGTAAATATGTCTTACTGTTTGGGATCACGGTCTTTCTACTCGGTTCGTTGTTATGCGGTCTCGCTGCCGATATGACGCAGTTGGTGTTCTTTCGTGGTTTGCAAGGGTTTGGCGCCGCTGCGCTCACTTCGACGGCATTTGCCATTCCTGCCGATCTCTTCGCACCGGCAGAGCGTGCACGGTACCTCGGCTTGTTTGGGGCCGTATTTGGCTTGTCGAGCGTCATCGGGCCATTTATCGGCGGTCTGCTCACTGACAATCTGAGCTGGCACTGGGTCTTTTTCGTCAACCTACCGTTAGGGATAGTTGCCCTTGGCTTTATCGTCGCTAAATTGCCACGTCTGCACAGTGGTCTCAAGCCAGCAATTGACTATGCCGGTGCAGCAACGCTGCTGCTAACGGTCATTCCTTTCTTGCTGGCTCTCACGCTCGACAAGAATGACTATCCATGGACATCGCCGCTCATCTTGGGTCTGTTTGCAATCAGTGTGGTTGGTCTCATCCTCTTTCTGCTGATCGAGCGACGGGCCGAATCACCGATTTTGCCACTCCATCTGTTTCGGATTCGCACGTTTACTCTGACTGCCCTGATTGGGGTAACAGTTGGTGCCACTCTCTTTGCGGCAATCTTCTTCCTCTCGCTCTACCTGGTGAATGTGTTAGGTGTCAGTGCTACGTCTGCCGGTACCACACTGATCCCGCTCACCCTGAGTCTTGTGGTGGGAGCAATGGTCTCATCACAAATTGTGCAGCGCACCGGTCATTACAAGTGGGTCATCGTTGGTGGGATGGCCATTATCGTTGGTGCCCTCTGGTGGTTGACGACCCTTACCCCTGACACGTCGATCTAGATGGTGCGCTTACGGATGATTGTACTGGGTCTAGGGCTGGGACCATCGATGCCTATCCTTAATCTGGCAATGCAAAATGCGGTTCCACGTACCGATTTGGGGGCAGCAACCGCTAGTCGCCAGTTCTTCCAGCAAATTGGACAAGTAGTCGGTTCGGCTGTCTTTGGTGCAATCTTGACCGGTGTTCTCACTACGACTCTGAGTGCGAATCTAGCGCCGATCCAGGCTCAATTGCCACCTGAACTGGCAGCTCGCTTTGACAGCAGTGCGTTACGTAATGGTATGAGCGCCGAGAACGCAGGTGGCGAGCCGGTTGATCCGGCTGTCAAGATTGAGCAGGCAATTGCCGATCAATTTGCTGCCCGCCGCGAGGTGCTTTCACGGGCGTTGCGTGATGCCGATCCGGCGGCAATCGCAGCTTTGCGGAACGATCCGCAGTTCCCTGCGCAGCAAAAGGCGATGCTTGATATGATCAGCTCCCTACCGGTAGCAGCTCGCGAGCAGGCGTTGAGTCAGGTTTTAGCCCGCCTCGACGAGGCCGAGCAGACGGCACGTGCAGAAGGGCGGGCATTAGGGCAGCAAATCAGTGCGGCGTTGAAGGATGCTTTCACAACCAGTGTCACGACCATCTACTGGTACGCAGTCTGGATTGCACTGATTGGCTTCATCCTTGCCTTGTTCATTCCTGAATTGCCGCTCCAGCGTAGTTATGGTCAGGATTTGCCACCGATGATGGAGTAAGGCTGATCTGTCGGTATCCAGTTCTCCTTTCCTCACAACACAACCCTATTCGCCTCAACACTGTTTGAGGCGAATAGCTTTTTTCTTATAGTACCAATACTTGCCATATCAGGTATAATACGAACAAGGAATCGTATCCATATCTCTGTGAGGTGTCATCGTGACGACCCAGCGCACTCGTCGTGGTCGTGGCCGTAAACGGAGTTCAGCATTGACGGTACAGCGTCGGCTATGGCTTGTCAGCCGCTTTATCCGTGGCCCAGCAACTCCAATAGAGCTGATCGCCGATGCTCGGCGGGTGTTCAGTGAGTCGATCTATCCATCCAATGCCCTGGTTGCGCTTCGTCACGATTTCCACGCACTGCGGAATGAGTTTCTCTGTACTATTGAACGTCAATCTGATGGTAGGTATGCCCTGACCGACGTAGGACGCCTGACGCTACTGAATCTACCAGACGAGGAGTTAGAGGCGCTGGCTTTCCTCATATCATTTTTCAGTGAAGGGAGTTGGCCAGCGGCATTTCACGTGCGTTCATTATTTGAGCGGATCATTGCCCTGTTACCGTCTGAACAACGCTTGACGCTTCAGCAACGGCAGGTGTGGCAGATTGAGCTTCCCCAGAGTAGCACGACCATTGATCAAAAATTATTGACCCGCTTACGCCGGAATCTCCGACGCCATGCCATCCAGTTTCGCTACCGATCAAACTACAGCGACGAACTCGAATCACACCGCGTGGCGCCGGTACGTCTGTTTGTGCGTGATGGTCATACTTACCTTGAAGCCTACTGCTACAGTGCACCTCATCAGTCGATCATTGGTCAGTACATTCCTTACCGTGTTGACCGGATCGTTCCCGAATCGCTCCACGTCGAGCGGCGGGTGTTGCCCCCTGAGCTACCACCGCGCCGAACCTGGACGTTGCGGTACCGTTTGTCGCCGCAGGTGGCCCGGAACCGTGACATTTCGCTTTGGTTTCCGCAAAGTACGGTGACATACCACCCTGACGGTAGTGCCGAAATATGTGCTCAGACAAGTGATCTCTGGCAAGCCGAACAGATACTCCTGCGTTACCGTGAGCATTGTCAGGTGCTTGAGCCGGCAGAGTTGATCGAGCAGATACGCAGGACGATTGCCCGGATGCGGGAACTCTATCTATAGCCGACTGAGGCGTACTGCCAGAGCATGATGGTATCTCTTCCGTTGTCCTTCCCAGCCACAATGTGCGAACAGATTGTGCGACTGCTCCTTCTCGTTGCGGCAGACATGTGAACTATCGGTAGAGAAAGGCCAGATAAAAGACCAGAATAATCACGATGCTTACCACGAGCAAGACTTTCAGGAAACGTGGTTGCAATTGCTGAAGTTCAATGCTACGTTGCAGCTCCGCAAGTTCAGCCTGAAGCGCAGCAAGATTTACCTGTCGACGTGCCACCAATGGCTCACGCATCATGTTGATGAGACGCTGGAGGCTTGGCGGCAGTGTTTCCACCGCCAACAGGTCGTCGAGTACCTGAGCAAGAGCGAAGAAATCACTCCGCTCATCAATGGCTCCACCTCCGAGTTGTTCGGGTGGGGTATATCCAGGTCGGCCAATATCGGCCAGCTCCGGAACAACCTGACCGCGACGACGGCTGAGGCCGAAGTCGATAAGAGAAACATTACCGTCGTTTTTAACGATAATGTTTCGCGGATGCAGATCACCATGAACGATCCCATTTGCGTGCAAGATGCGGAGCACGTGACACAGGTTGCGCGCAATTTGTAGCGCATCGGCTGGTCGACCGGCAGCCAGAATTGAGTCAAGTGTCTCACCGTCAAGGTAACTCTCCACGAAGAAGTATCTCGGTGGTTTTCCGGCTATCTTGCCCATAGTGATAAACTGCGGAAAGTATCGCTTTTTGTCGCTGTCTGGTGATAGCGCAGCGATCACCTTCGTCATCATGATCTCATGCAAAAATGCCCGGGCAGCTTTGCGTAGCGAGACACCACGCGACGCAGGCGCCAGCCACTTAATGACAACGAGTTGTTCTGTATCGTGGTCGAAGGCCAAATCGACGATACTGTGAGCGGTACGGGCCAACTGACGGATAATTTTGAACCGATCCTCGAACTGGTGGCTACTGGCGCGACAGTTCATCACGATCCCTCCAGGAGTATGGCCAATCTGCGTAATGAGGTCAACCCGGTAAAGGTGTATGTCTCATTGCCTACAGTGATGGTTAACGTTCCACTATCGGCAAGGGCTTCCAAAGGGTGACGATGAAGGTGATACTGACTGATATACACACGATCAATAATCTTGCGCGAGCCAAACGGAAATCCTTCATCGACAATAATGAGATGCGGAGTAATAGTGAGCGCAAACTGATATTCTCGAAGCCCTATGATAATCGCTGTGATGAGTGCCAATAAGCTAGCGACCGTGAAGCCGATAGCTACGCCGGGGAACGCAAACGATGGCTTCGTTGCCTGAAATGCCAGTGCTAACAGGCTCCCATGGAGGGCGGCGAGGCCCACGTAGTGCGGCAGACGCCGCAGCGGATGGCGACGGAACGTGGTCGGGGGGTACAGATGGGGGATCATTGCCATAGGTCCCTCCTTCGCCGATGGGCGTTGTATGAGTGTGTTCTGCCATCCTGAGGCTAACGAATAATCTGCCTACTGTCGAGCCAGGTTGATTCTAATGTGTAAATCACCTCCTTTTTGCCATCATCTTTTGGGTATATAAGGGTATTGGTATTCTTACGAGTAGTATACGTAGCGTGCAATAGAAAGTCATCCATCAGAAGACTCATGATTCCTTATGTTGTGATCGTCAAATGGATCGTGCTTCGTCCCCACGATTCATGATGAAGAAATGCATGTAGATGCAGCAATTTGGCACTTGAAAACCGTAATAGCAGCTCCAAACGTTGGCAGGCAACACCGGCGTCTCCTCGATACGCTGAAACAGTGTTGCAACGGGTTCAGCGTTGGTGCTGCGAAGCACGTCTGGCGGCCCTCACCTTTCCCCTCGCCCCCACGGGGAGCGGAAGGGGAAGGTGGGGTGCGGGAGTGAACGAATATTGGCAAGCTCCCAAATGGTTGCACAGGTACGGTACGTGCCAGATGAGAAATCGTTTGATCAGGCTCTTAGCGCTATGTTTCTCGGGTTTGCATCCCCGGGTGTGCGGATACCATCCAGGGCAGATCATGTGGGAGTGCGGTATCACCGTGTCGTTCTTCGTCATTCTATTGGCTCCCTCGCTGAAGTAGGTTGAGAACTCACTACTCCCAATATGGTGACAGGCATAGTGGGCGGGAGTCATCTTCCCCTGACAGCAGCCCGATTAGCAGGGTCACTTGTACCAGCGCTAATGGGGCGCGAGGTCTGGTTGTGACGAAGCAGCACAAGACAAGATACCGCACAAAGATAGCTGCGGATCGGGCTGCCGTATCAAGAGCAGGATCACGCTTATTTCCCGATAACAACAAGTTCCGATGTGAAAATATACACAAAATATATCCGAATCACATAATAAAAATATATAGTAATTTCTTGTTGTGATTTCTTAACTATATTAGCCTAGATGTCTGTTATATTTCAAGTACAATACCTTCCCGTAATACATTTCATAACCAACAAGAACCATCGTGCTCGAATGTATAGCTTGCCGGTATCTCTCCATACCACGCACGTTTCATACGGAGGTGCATCGGGTGAGGATGGAGAGGAGGGAGGGTATAGCGTGCGCAGATTTGATCAAAATCAATCAGAAAGGAGTTGCTGGCAATGGAAGCAGAGATGCAGGCATTTGTCGATTCGTTGCGTCATAACCTCACCGCCGAGGATGTGGTCAATCTCGAAGCGTGTATGGATTGTAAGATGTGCGGTGAGGCCTGTGCGTGGTATCTGGTTACCGGCGACGAAAAGCTCCATCCAACTCACAAGACCGGCTTAATCCGCCAGATTTACCGTCGGTACATGACTCTAGAGGGGCAGATCGGCGGTGCTCTCGGATTGGTGCCCACGCCAACCCTTGCCGATCTAAAAGAGAACATGCAGTACTTTTGGGCCTGTACTGCCTGCGGACGCTGTACCCTGGCCTGTCCTTCCGGGATTAGTATTCGCCGGATGGTGCGCCTCGCTCGCGCTGCCTACACCGACTCTGGTTTGAGCAGTGCCAATCCGACAATCCGTTCGATCATCGAAAATACTGATCGCCATCGCCACAGTTTTGGTTTAACGGCTGCTCAGGTTCTTGGTCGGGTTGGCCTTTTCCTCCGTAGCGAAGGCTTGGAAGTACCGGTAAATGTGCACGGCGCTGAAATACTCTTTGTGTGTCCGGCAGCAGGCAATGCAAGAATTCCCGATTATGGTATCAAACTTATCAAAATCCTCAATGCTGCCGACGTGAGTTATACTATCTCACCCTATGTGATTGATACAGGCACCGAGATTGATCATATTGCCGTTCACCATAAACTTTCCAGACAGATGTTGGAAGAATGGGAGCAGGAAGCAGATCGCCTGGGTGTAAAAAAGATTCTTCTCGTCGAATGTGGTTGTGATACTCGTACTCTCTATGCCGAGGCGTCTGAAACGCTTGGTCGTCCATTCCGCTATCCGATTGTGAGTGTTGATGCACTCATGCTTGATCTGATTAAGCAGGGCCGTTTGCCGGTTGAGAAAACCCATCTGAAAGTAACGCTCCATGATCCTTGTTATGCGACTCGTCTTTCTGGTCTCGGTGACCTGTTCCGTGAATTGTTGAACCTGGTAACCGATAACTTCATCGAGATGACGCCCAACCGCGAATATAACTACTGTTGCAACGGCGGGGCCGGTGGTATGCGTTTGCCCGAAAATACCGCTACCCGGCGTAAAATCTCGGTGTTGAAGGCCAATCAGATTCGTGCTACCGGCGCCGATTTTGTTACCTCCCCCTGTGTGGTATGTACGTTGTCGCTGGAAGACACCTGCCAGACCTACCAGTTGTCACCATCAGGCGATCGTATGGCATTGGTGCTCTTTGAAGTGGTGTACGCAGCTATGGAACCGGCACTGGCTAAACTCGGTGAGCTGGATCGGATGCGGGTTCCGGCTGTACTGCGTAACCGTGATCAAGAATTCTTCATCGCGCACAGTGTCGAGGGGCAGATGATGCGGCTCATGCAGCAGCCAGATTTTCCAGAGCTGCTCGATTGGTTGGAACAGGACGACATAGTCAAGCGCTTTAGCAAAGACCATCCGCAAGTCTACGACGATATTCGGGCACTGCGCGAGATGGTGATGAATTGTGAGAATTGCGACTGAAGTGGTACTTCCCTGGACATGTGAGTAATGACCGGCTGAGGAAGGAGAGAGCTATGATAGAGCTGCTGAATGTCGTTGCACCGTTGGCAATAGCGATTTTTGTCGTCGGTGTCGGACTGCGTTTAGGACGGTTTGCGTGGGCTTTGGTGACGAAACGCCACTTCCGCGGGGTATCGCCAACATTTGAATCACCACCACCGCGTATGGGGGTTATTCCCGCTCTCTACGCTGTGCTGTTTGGGCCGTTTAACCATTTCTACAAACGTGCCAATCCGGTGTGGGGTAGAGGCTATCTCCTCTACCACGTCGCGATCATCACTGAAGTGATCGGCTATACTATTTCGGCATTGATCGTTTTTGCTAATATCGTTGTTGGTCGCCCGGTGCCTGATGTTTCACTACATCTTGCTGAAAGCTTTAACTATTCACCGGCGAATCTGCTCGCGATCATCTTCGGTAATGGTGAGCACTTACAGGCTCACTTTCTCTTCGGTGAGTTTGGCTCTCTCTTCATCGGGATTACATGGATCGCAGTGGGTTTTGCTGTGGTCGGTAATCTGCACTTAATGGTAGCTCTGGTGCGGAAGTGGAGTGGCGCGGTAGTTAGTGATATTGATCGGGCGGCGCAGGGTATTCGTACTCCTGGTCGTTACGCCTGGGATCGGATCGTTGTGCGCACCATTATTTTCTGCATTATCTGGACAGAGCTGTTTGCCCGTTTACACCTCGTGCCCGGTATTGTCTATCTGCATGCCCTCCTTGGGCTGACGCTGTTTGTGCTTTTGCCGTTCACTTACCTGTTCCACATGGTCTATAACTTCCTGGCCGTTTTCTACGCCGTGCGTCGGCGTATGGCGCGGACGATTGCCTGATAATCGCGGTACAGGCGCAGACTTTTCCTGCGCATGGACTGCCTGTGGCAATAACGCAGCGTCGGAACGATGGCATGCCTGAACGGAGTGTAAGTGATACGAACTCCTGAATCGCCACTTCGGCAGTCCACGGGATGCGAGTGACCTGCTCGCATCCCGGGTTTCGTGCAGCTTCTTCCGCCATCTTTGTAGCTCGGTGCGTTATACGGTATTGTCTAGATTGGCAGAGTAGATTGGCAGGGTAAATGAAAAGCTGCTACCTCTCCCCACAACACTCTGCACCCAGATTCTTCCTCCGTGTAGTTCGACCAGCAGACGGGTAATGTACAGGCCCAGACCGACACCACTTTTCTGGCGGGTATTGCTGTTATCAACGCGCTGAAATCGCTCAAAAAGCTTTACCTGATCTTCAGGCGCAATGCCGATCCCTTCATCACGCACCACGATCAACATCCATTGCCCAGGAGGGTGATTCGTTGGTATGTCATCAGCAGTAGCCTGCCGTACCGAAAGCTGAATTTCGCTTCCTTCTGGGCTATACTTGATTGCGTTACTCAACAAATTGAAAATAATCTGTTTCACCTTATCGTAATCGGCAAAGACTGGCGGCAATGGGGTACGAACATCGATCAAAAGTTTGTGATTCACCAGTTGCGTATGAAGTTGCATGGTCAGCTCTTCAATCACTTGCCAGAGGCCAACGGCATAGCGATTGAGTTTCACCACACCGGCTTCCAGTCGTGAAACATCGAGTAAGTCTTTCACCAGCTTGTATAGACGCTCAGCCTCGGTTGAAACCGTCATTAAGAATTCGCGCTGACTTCCGCTGTCGAGGTCTTGCCGGTTCAAGAGGATTTCGGTGTAACCCAGAATTGAGGTGAGTGGGGTACGTAGTTCATGCGATACGATCCCAATAAACTCATTTTTGATCCGATCGGATTCTCGTTCCCGAGTGCGGTCGCTAACTACCCACAAGCGTCCGGTCAGTTGTTGTTGACTATCACGAGTAGGAACCGATAGTACGTGCAATTCCTGATACGGTTGCCGAAGCTGAAGAGTTGTTTCCAAGACCTGATCGGGGTTATGCTGGCCGAGATCGCAAAATTCGCTGAGCCGGAACGGATCATTGAGCCGTGTCAGCAGGTGCTCTACCAGATCAATACCGACGTAAAACGAGGGACGTTGTAGATGCTCGATCATATTCCATACCTGATACCAGGCTGGGTTGGCGCGAATCACTCGTCCGTTGAGATCGAGCAGTGCCAGACCGATTGGTAGGCTACTGAAAACCTGTCCGAGGTGGTATGACGTTTCATAAGCAGTCTGGTAAGACATTGCACGCGCCAGCGGTCGTGCGGTGCGTTCGCGAAGAGCGTCAATAAAAGCCAGAACTTCTTCGTTGAAGGTATTGGCCCGGTGGCTGTGGAGAATAAGAACTGCCAACACCCGATCATCGGCAATGATCGGTGCTGCCAGCTCAGCGCGAAAGAGCATGGTGGGCGGTAGGCCCGGTTCACGCCCGGCGTCGCGCACGAGCAATGGACGCCGCATCTGCACCGCCTGTCCGGCCAACCCTGTTTCCCAGCTCCACCGCTGGCGCGGTAGCTTTGGCAGCGCAGTGCCGGAACGCTCTGCTACATAGCCCTCGCATAAATGGAGTACTAGCTCGCGCCGGTCGTGATCGACCAGGGCAATCGCTCCGGCTTCGGCGCCACTCCCCTCTAGCGCCCGGCGCAAGACGATCCCCGCCAATTCATGCAAGTTTATCGTGCGATCAAGCTGTTCGTTCAGTGCGATAATTTTCTGGCGCAGCGAGGGGTTGAGGGTCAGGCCAGGCGGTGTCTCACCGGCAAAGCGTGGTGTCGGCAATTGTGGTGAGCGCATGCCTTCCTGGGCAATGGCCGCTGCCAGCAGTGGCTTGAGCGACTCGATAAGCTCACCGATCCGCCCTCCAAAGTGGCGTTGATCATTGCTGCGTAGTTCGAGGACGCCCCACAGCTTGCCACCCCAGAAGATCGGTGCTCCCAGATAACCGGCAGCGATCACCGGCAGTCCTTCGAGAGATTGACCGGTACTGCCAAGGGCAATCGTTTTAACAACTGTTTTTCCGCCAAGGGCCACCGAACGGGTCAGACTATCGTCCCAGGGATAGGCCCATGACTCCGGCGAGAAAATTTGCTGGCGGGGTGCTCCTGGTCGAGCCGCTTGTAACCAGCACGTCAACCGGCCATCGCGGTAACGAGTGGCGATTCGCAATAATCCAAACAAACGATGAACACGCTGGGTCAGCGGCTGCTCCTCTTGCAAGAGACGAAAAGCCGCATTGAGCAGATGTAACAGACCGATTGTAGGGTCATCGAGTTCACGTGTCATTGTCGTGTATTGTAGTCAACCTGGAGTAGCTGTCAATTCTCTCGTTATGCCCTTATGCTATGATATGCTATATCCATCGGTATAACGGTGGATTACAAAGGAGTCAGGGTATGTTTACGGCAATCGATCATATCGGCTTTGTCGTAGCCGATCTTGAAGCGGCCATCGATTTTTATCGCACCGCTTACGATGTCACCGAATGGGAACGGATCGAACTGCCCGAACGTCACGCGGCAATCGGCGTTGCACGGTTTTGTGATGTTCTCATCGAGTTGATTGCCCCGACAAGTGATCAGGCGAGCTTTGCCCGCTTCTTGCGTGAAAAAGGCCCTGGAATGCATCATATCGCGTATCGCGTCGATGACATCCACGCAGCGCTGGCAACACTCCAGGCGCGTGGTTTACCTCTGATTGACCGTGAACCGCGTCCTGGCATCCACAACACGCTGGTGGCATTTGTTCATCCGAAAGCCGGCGGTCAGGGTGTGCTGGTAGAGCTAGTTCAGCACCGCATTTCAGAATAGAGCAGCGACTGGGCAGGGGTAGGGTAGATGCAGATGATGCGCTCGCCTACCCCGCCAAGAATGAGGACGTTCAGTATAGAGATGCGCTTTGATGTTGGGAGCAGAATGTATGACAGATAGCAGTAGCGAGGATCGCCGCCTGCTGGTGAGCATGAGCATCGGTCAGACAGCTTATGCAGCATGGGCCCGTCAGGCACGTCGCGAACGTTTCTTTAACATTGCACGGCTGCTAGAAGCTTCGGCAGCCGTGAAGCAGGTTCGAGCCGAGCACGCACTCCATCGTTTAGGAGAGGTATCCAGGACGATAGCCAACATTGATCGAGCGCTAGCCGGTCTAGAGCCGGAGGCTGTAGCGACCGGTCCGGTCACCGGTACCAGCCCATTTCAACGGGAGCTACTTGAACGAGCGGTGCGGGCACTTGCCGCCGGGCGTGATCTTACCTACACCGAATTAGGCGATCTCTTCGTGTGCAGCACATGCGGTCATCTTATGGAAGGTGATCCGCTGCCATTCTGCCCCGAATGCGGTACCGTCCGTGAGGGTTTTCTCAGTTTCCGCATCGTTGATGGAATGGGGACACTAGGGCCGTCTACAATTGTGCGCCGTCTGGAACAGGGGATGCGTACCGTTCAAGATTTGGTGCGTGGTCTGACGGAAGAGCAACTGTCAACTCCGGTAAACGGCCTTCCCGCCTTTAAGGACCTGATCGGGCATCTGATCGATATGGATATCGTGTTTCGCGAACGGGCATGGATGATTCTCGAGACGAATCAGCCCAAACTGTCTACTGCCCACCCACCAACCCTTCAGCACGCGATGAAGTACCGTACTGTGCCTATCGATGATCTCCTTGAACAGTACATTTCAAGCCGTCAGCAGACGTTAAATCTGTTGCGCGGTTTAACTCAGGCGGCGTGGCAGCGAATCGGCTTCCACGAAATCTTCGGTCCTGTACCACTTTTACATCAGGGGAATTGGGTAGTTTCGCACGAGCAGGGACACCTGATTGAATTAGCCCAGATGCGACACAATCTCTTGCATAAGGGCAATCAGGCAGTTATGGTAGTCTATGAGGCATTCAACTTGTAAAACCGCGAAGGGCAGATTCCATCTGCCCTTCCGCCGTCCTTTATCAGATCACGTCAAATCTAGCCCACTCAGGCTATCGTAGAGTACATCGAGGTTCTCTAGCGCTAGACCAGTACCAATAGCAACGCATGAAGCTGGCTGATCTGCGACGTAACATGGTACGCCGGTGACCTCAGTGAGTAAATCATTGATGCGACGCAGCATCGAACCACCACCGGTCATCACCATCCCTTTATCGATGATATCCGAGCTTAATTCGGGCGGTGTTTCCACCAGCACCGCTCGCACTGCGTTCACGATAGCCTCTAATGGTTCCTGAATCGCCTCGGTAATTTCGTTGCTATCGACCTGTATCGTGCGTGGGAGACCGGTTACCTGATCACGACCACGAACCTGGGTTACCAGTGGTTTATCGAGCGGTAAGGCTGAACCGATTTCGATCTTCACCGCTTCGGCAGTTCGTTCACCAATCAGCAAGTTGTACTTACGCTTGATATATGATGCAATAGCTTCATCGAACCGATTACCACCCACCCGCACCGATGTACTGACGACAATATCGTTCAGCGAGATGACTGCTACTTCCGTGGTACCACCACCAATATCAATGATAAGGTTTCCCGAGGGCTGAGCAATCGGAATATTAGCGCCAATTGCTGCGGCTAGTGGTTCACGGATCAGATACGCTTTGCCGGCACCGGCTTCCAGCGCCGCATAACGCACTGCGCGCATTTCAACGCTGGTAACGCCAGCGGGAATACAGATCATCACTTCAGGGCGCGAGAAGCGAAACCTTCCGGCAGCACGGCCAATAAAATGGCGTAGCATCTCTTCGGTCACCACATAATCAGCGATCACACCGTTGCGCATTGGGCGCACGACTTCGATGCTCTCTGGTTCGCGGCCCAACATCGCCATCGCTTCCGCTCCCACTGCGCGCACACGTCCATCGCGCGTACTCAACGCGACGACCGATGGTTCCGAGAGAACGATACCCTTTCCTTTAACGTACACCAAGACATTGGCTGTGCCAAGATCAATCCCGATTTTGCGGGCCATAATCGTTCCTACTGAAATTGTGTTTATTACCGGCAATGTGCATCAAGATATGCACATTGCATATGATCGCGCCGTATTATAGCAAATTTAAGCACCTCTGTGTGAGCGCATGTCTGAGCGTCACGGAGGCAACGTTTCCAGATGTCTTCGATCTGGGAGCTTGGGCCTCTGGCCCGTGTCGTGCAGCACCTTACTAGAGGCGAGACTATACCTGTTCCAAGCGATGCAGTAATGGGCATAACCGGTGAACGATGCTCATTCTCAGTCTGTCTGACAGGGAAGATTTGAGCGCAACGCATGCGTTTTCCCTCCGCGATGGCAGGGGTGTTCACCGTGTTCAGGACCCATGCTGCGGCGCACACCTAGCGGCCCTCACCTTCCCTCTCGCCCCTTCTGCTTCCCCACGGGGAGCGGAAGGGGGGAAGGTGGGGGCGGGAGCGAAAGCATAGTGGCAACCTCCCACGCAATGGTCGCACGGGCATGGTACGTGCCTGATGTTTGATCACGCTCTAAGACTGCTAAGGCCCTGATTGAGCAGTCTAGAGAGAGGCAGCGGAATGTGCCTGGCACCCTTCATATTTCTGGGTAGAAAAGAATGCGGTTGCAGCGGATTTTCAACCCTGGCCTTCGCGATGAAAAACAGACAATAAAAACCCCTTCACACGCAACGTGGAAGGGGTAAGCTCAGTGGTACAAGCCCCGCGCAATGGCCTGTTACGATTGGCGTCGCTTTATTTTATGGAGTTGGGCCACTCGTAAGCGTACCATCGCTTTGCGGAGCTTGGCTTCGGCCAATGCCATATCGCGTTCGCTCTGCGCTTCACGCCGACGTGCTTCAGCCTCGGCCCGGGCCTGCTCGGCTCGTGCTTCATCGATTTCGTCAGCCCGTTCAACGGTATCGGCCAGAATGGTTACCCGGTGCGGCAGCACCTCCATAAATCCTCCCGATACTGCAAACGGCGTCCGTTCACCATTTTTAATGATGTCCAGCTCGCCCGGTTCGAGAATCGTCATCAGCGGAGCGTGGCGCGGCAAAATACCAACGCGCCCATCTTTAGTCGGTGCGCTAATCATATCAACATCATCCGATAAGATGACACGCTCAGCGGTGACAATCTCCAGATGGATGGGCATAGATTGCTCCTTCTGCCTGCCATACATCGTCCTCGACGGCAGGAATCGACTGCCGTCGAGGACGGCTTACTTCTGACTGGCCTCGTAAGCGGCCAGCACATCGTCGAAATCGCCCTGCATGTAGAAGAACGACTCTGGAATATGATCGCCCTCCCCATTGAGCAGACGGGCAAAGCTCTCGACCGTCTTCTTCACCGGCACATACTTGCCTGGCCGACCGGTAAACTGTTGCGCTACCGTAAATGGCTGCGAGAAGAACAGCTCGATCTTGCGTGCGCGTTGTACGGTCAGCTTATCTTCATCGCTCAACTCTTCCATACCGAGAATGGCAATAATGTCCTTGAGGTCTTTATAGCGTTGCAACACCCGCTTTACCTCTTGAGCGACGCGGTAATGCTCTTCGCCGACGATATTCGGATCGAGAATACGCGATGTCGAGGCCAACGGATCGACTGCCGGGAAGATTGCCCGCTCGGCAATACTGCGTTCGAGCGAGATCGTCGCGTCGAGGTGGCTAAACACCGTGGCCGGAGCCGGGTCGGTGTAGTCGTCTGCCGGTACGTACACTGCCTGCATCGAGGTAATCGAACCTCGCTTGGTTGACGTAATACGTTCCTGCAATTCACCCATCTCAGTGCCTAGCGTCGGTTGGTATCCCACCTGCGAGGGCATACGACCGAGCAGTGAAGAGACCTCCGAACCGGCCTGGACGAAGCGGAAGATATTGTCGATAAAGAGCAGAATATCGCGGCCCTCATCACGGAAATATTCGGCCATGGTCAATGCGGTGAGGCCAACCCGCAAACGGGCGCCTGGCGGCTCATTCATCTGACCGAAAACCATCACGGTCTTATCAAACACGCGCGTGTTTTCGTCGATGCGGGCTTCCTGCATTTCGTGAATCAGGTCGTTCCCTTCACGCGAACGCTCACCTACACCGGCAAACACCGAGAAGCCCGACTGCTCTTTGGCAATGTTCGCAATCAATTCCTGGATAACGACCGTCTTACCCACACCAGCACCGCCGAAGATAGCGGTCTTACCACCGCGAGTAAACGGTGCGATCAGGTCAATAACCTTGATACCGGTCTCAAAAAGTTGTGCCTGCGTATTCTGCTCTTCAAAGCTCGGCGGATCGCGATGGATAGGGCGTCGCTCGACACTTGGATCGATTGGTCCTAGTCCATCAATCGGATCGCCCAACACATTAAACACGCGACCGAGTGTGGCCGGGCCAACCGGTACGGCAATCGGGCGACCGGTATCGATCACCTCCAGGCCACGACGCAGACCATCGGTAGAACCCATTGCGACCGCCTTAACCACGCCATTACCGAGTTGCTGCTGCACCTCGCAAACGAGGCGGTCACCGTTTCCTAGTGGAATTTCGATTGCGTTATAAATCGCCGGTACTTCGTCTTCCGGGAACTTGGCCCGAATGACCACACCGATAATCTCTTGAATAACCCCCTTGGCCGGCATCGGCTCCTCCTCTTAGCATCAACTGGTGAGAGCAGCGGCGCCCGAAGCAATCTCGCTGACCTCTTTCGTAATAGCAGCCTGCCGCGCTTTGTTAAATGACAGGGTCAAATCACGTACCAGATCTTTGGCGTTGTTGGTCGCATTGCGCATTGCAACCATTCGTGCACTGTGTTCACTGGCAATACTCTCAAGGACTGCCTGATAGATCTGGGTTTCGACGTACCGCGGCAGAATGGCATTGAGAACTTCTTCTTCCCCTGGCTCGTATGTGTAATCGACATTCGTCGTCGCTGAAATGTCAGGGCTTTCAACCGGCAGTAACTGCTTAATTGCCGGACGCTGTACCAGGGTATTAATGAACTCACTGTAAATAATGTAGAGTTCGTCGTACTTCCCCGACTGAAACCCGTTAATGGCACTGATTGCCACGCCAAGAATGGCTTCGAGCTTTGGTGCATCGCCAAGCCGGGTTGCTTCACCAGCCGGGGCAAAACCGGCGCGCAAGAAGAAATCGCGTCCCTTGCGACCGAAGGTATAGACATCGACCGTACGCCCCATTGCGCGCTGCTCGGTAATAAAACGACCGGCGCGACGCAGGACATTAGCAACCAGGCTACCACACAGACCACGATCAGGGGTTACTACCAGTAACGCAACGCTCTTTACCGTCTCGCGTTTTTCGAGCAGCGTTCCACGGCGGGCTGCCCCTACCACCCGCGCTGTCAGATTGGCCATCACCTCTCGCATGCGGTCGGCATATGGCCGGGTAGCTAATACATTCCGTTGTGCACGCCGCATCTTTGATGCTGATACCATCTCCATCGCTCGCGTAATCTGAGCGACATTCTTGACAGATCGGATGCGGCGCTTAATCTCGCGACTACTCGGCATATCGAACCCTTTGCAGTCCAGAGACTGGCGGGTAGATGTTACGCTCTACCCGCCAGTCTTTCTGCTAGCTATAGTTACTGGTTGCCTTAAATTCCTTGATTGCCGATTCCAGCGCCTCCTTGACTTCAGGTGACGGGAACTTGCGATCAAGGCGATTGTCGTAGATCAGCTTCCGCACCTCTGGATGGGCGGTGCGCAGGAAGGTCAGGAAATCATCACGCCACTTCGTAATCAGCGGCACCGGCACATCATCAAGGTAGTTGTTGATAGCCGCATACAGAATAGCAACCTGATCCTCCACCGGCAGCGGCTGATACTGTGGCTGCTTCAGCAGCTCTTGCAAACGCTGACCACGCTCGATCTGCGCTTTGGTCGTTGCGTCGAGATCGCTGGCAAATTGGGCGAAGGCAGCCAGGTCACGGAACTGAGCTAGCTCACCCTTCAACTTACCGGCTACTGCGCGCATTGCCCGCGTCTGAGCTGCACCACCGACACGCGACACCGAAATACCGACGTTCAGAGCCGGACGTTGACCGGCATTAAACAGGTCGGACTCAAGGTAAATCTGGCCGTCGGTAATCGAAATCACGTTGGTTGGAATATAGGCCGACACGTCGTTGGCCTGAGTTTCGATCACCGGCAGTGCGGTCAGTGAGCCACCACCATACTCCTCGCTCAGACGAGCTGCCCGTTCGAGCAACCGTGAGTGGAGATAGAAGACGTCACCAGGGTACGCCTCGCGACCGGGCGGACGACGGAGCAAGAGCGACACTTGGCGGTAGGCAACGGCGTGTTTGCTCAAGTCGTCGTAGACGATCAGGGCATCCTTCACCAGTTGCCCATTGAGCATCACACCGTTCTCCATAATCTCTTCACCCATCGCACAACCGGCGTAAGGGGCGATGTATTGCAATGCAGCACTCTCAGAAGCGGTTGCTGACACTACGATGGTATACTCCATCGCACCGAACCGTTCAAGGGTACCGACGACTTGCGCTACCTGTGCCCGGCGCTGACCAATCGCGACGTAAATACACACCATCCCCTGACCTTTCTGGTTGATGATGGTATCAACGGCGACTGCGGTCTTGCCGGTTTGACGGTCACCAATGATCAACTCACGCTGCCCACGTCCAATAGGGATCAACGCATCAATCGCAATAATACCGGTCTGTACTGGCGTATCAACCGACTTGCGGGTAATCACGCCGGGAGCGATACGCTCAATTGGGCGTGTTTTCTCGTAGATGATTGGTCCCTTACCATCGATTGGTTGACCGAGCGGGTTCACCACTCGCCCCAACAATCCCTGCCCGACCGGCACCGAAATAACACGCCCGGTCGAGGTGACCATATCCCCTTCCTCGATCGTTTCATCATCGCCAAGAATAATAGCAGCGACACTATCTTGTTCGAGGTTCAGGGCAATACCATAAATCGATTCATTTCGACCAGCTTTAGGCGGAAATTCAACGATCTCAGAAGCGACGACCTGATCAAGGCCGGACAGCCGCGCGACGCCGTCTCCGACGGCAATCACCGTACCGACATTGACCTGACGCGGCTGAAGGTCGACGCCGCTTGTGATCCCCTGCTTCAGCCGGGCGATCAATTCCTCAGTAATCGTCGTCATGCTCTACTCCGTCGCGCTGGTAGCCGGCGACACCGGGCCAGCGAGCTGAGTTCTAACGGTTAACTTGCCTGCAATACACGTTGGATGGCGCTCAGGCGTGTGCGGAGACTATTATCAAGCACCTGATCACCAACCCGAATAATCAAACCACCGATCAGGGTCGGATCAACATGATACGTTACATGCACCCTGCCGTAGCGTTGCTGCAACTCGCGGCTAATCCGCTCTTTCTGCTCATCGCTCAACTCAATCGCACTGGTGACACTGGCATCAATTGCCTGGCTACCGACGGTATCGAGGTAACCTGGCAGCGCAGCAGCCACTGCGTTGAGTTCACCGGCCAGCCCCTCTTTTACCATAGCGAGCAAGAAGTTTCGCACTTGTGGCAGCAAATCAGCCGGCAATACCGCTGCTGCGTCATTGACCGACAGACCGGCAACACGCGGGGCAGCGGCCCGAATCTGCTCAGCAGCCGTTGTCAAGAGTGCTTCTACCAGCGGAGCGGCCAGTTCTCGTGCGTCAATGGTCGTTGCCATACCCTTCGTTTCCTCACGCAGACCAGGTCTTTACCGGAACTGCGACATTAGTTACGGCGATCAAGCGCTGCCAGCGACTCGGCAATCAATGCATCGTGACCGCGAGCCTGGAGTTCTGCTCCCAGAACACGGCTGGCTGTCAAGGTTACCAGCTCGGCGATCTGGCTCTTTGCCTCGCTCAACATACGAGCGCGCTCCTGTTCGGCCTGGAGACGAGCTTCTTCCTTCAGACGCTCGGCCTCGCGACGTGCCTGCGCAATGATCTCTGCTTCCTGCTGCTTGGCCCGCTCCTGCGCCTGGGCAACGATGCGAGCCGCTTCCTGACGCGCCTTAGCAATTTCTGCCTCGTAATCACGTCTGGCGTTAGCCAACTGCTCGCGTACCTTTTCCGCGTCGCGGACACTCTCCTCAATCCGCTTGGTGCGCTCGTTCAGCAAGTTCATTATCGGTCGGTACAAGAGCGCTCGCAGAATGAAGATGAGCAACAGAAAGTTGATCAGTTGCGCGATAAACAGGGTCGGATTAATACCTAATGCTTCCACCCTTCAAACCTCCCGTAACGCGCCAATATTTTACTGTAAGACGCCAAAACCGATCAAGAACGCAATGACCAGACCGAAAATTGCCAGTGCTTCGGTAAAGGCAATACCGATGAACATGTAGGTAACGACCCGGTTCTCGATTTCAGGATTGCGGCCAATCGCCTGCACCGCACCCGACACGATAATCCCAATGCCGACACCCGGCCCAATTGCGCCCAGACCCACAGCGAGCGCGGTTGCGACGAGATTCAAACCCTCCATGATTGAGATGCCTCCTTAAAGCAAATTCTGCGACGAACCCAATCTTTATGACAAACCATTGCGGAATACTCCGCACGAACATAAATCTTAATGTGCATGCTCCTCGTCATGGCCGGTGACGGCAATATTGAGGAAGGCGTAGGTCAACAAGGCAAAGATCAAGGCCTGGATAAATCCGACGAACACCTCGAAACCGTAGAAGGGCAGTGGTAGTAAGAGTGGAACAAGGAATGCCATCACTACCAGTAATACCTCACCTGCGAAGATGTTCCCAAAAAGACGGAAGGCCAGGGCGAAGGGCTTTACCAATTCGGAGATGAACTCGATAATCCCTACGAACGACATGATACCATTCGTGTTAAAGAACTTCTTCAAGTACCCTGGACCCAGAGCACGGAAGCCCCAGTACTCGATGAAGACGAAAGAGATAGCTGCAATGGCAAAGGTAAAGTTGAGATCAGCGGCTGGCGCCCGGAAGAGCGGAACCAGCTTCTTTCCCTGGGCAGCGCAGGTGTCGTATGCCACTTCACTCTCAGCCGCTAAAACGTTGCCTAGCGGTGCGGCTGGCACAGCTAATGCCACTCGCTCATCAGCCACGGCATGCTCGCCTTTGTGCTTCTCGTGGCACACACCAATGGAACCCACGCCGGGCAACAGCCCAAACCAGTTCCCAAACAAGACGAAGAGAAAGATGGTTGCTACCAGTGGGAAGGCGGTCGCGACGTAGCGGGCATTGATGTTGCGGAAGAGATTGTACAATGATTCGAGAGTAAATTCCATGACGTTTTGCAAGCCACGCGGTACCATCTGCAAGTTGCGAGTAGCTGCAAACGCCAGCCCAATCACGAAGATGTCGATAATAATTGAGACGAGGAATGAATTGGTGATAGGAAATCCAGGAATACCGTCGAAAATGATCTCAGCAGCAACTTCTACATGGGGTGGTCCTGTGTAGAGAAAAAAGCGACTGGCAATCGAAATGATGAGAGCCCCTGCAATGATCAAGATGATTCGAGTCCGCGTTGACAACGCCTACCTCCTGCTCAACAACGTCGGGCATTTCTCAGCGCTTACAAGATGATCTTGTCTACGCTGTCGCCCACAGTACGAACAACTACTTCCTTGTTCAGTCTTTCACAATCAGTATACCCTACCTCGCATATTTTCGCAACTCACCCAACCGCTGGAACATTGTTGTTCAGCGAGGCCGTCGCCGAGTATACCATAGCCGTGCAGGATGGGCAACTGATGCGTGGGCGAGATGATAGGTGAGAGTGAACGGTGATCCACCCTCACCAGCGATGGAATGGCAGCGATGCTAACGAGCTAGCGCCTCGCGAAGTTCCCGGATTGCCCGTTTGGCATTGACCCATACTGCCCCGATCTTTGAGCTGGCTACGCGCTTGTTGAAGATCAACACCAGGAGAAAGCGCTGGGCAACGTCGAAGCAGTAGAGATCGATATTCACCCCTTCGTGGATATAGACACTGGTTGCATCTTCTTCGCGAAGCTGACGGGCGACTTCGCCGGTGGTTGAAAAACCAGTTGAAAGCAGGGGGAGAACAACCATGAGTGGCAGGTTGCCCTTATCTCCCGTTTCAACCAGGATCATCCCGGCGCGATCAGTTAACATAATACTCTGTGTGCCGAGGTCTTGCCCCAACTGACTCATGATGCTGCGAATCGCAGCAATATTTTGCTCGGTCACAATTAGGTGTCCGCCGTCACTTCGCCAACCGGTCGGTGTAGCAGCCTGGGGGGGTGATGCTGATGCCTGACCTCGACGTTCAGCAGCGGCACGTGAGCGGGCTGCCAGCCCACCGCGTGCGGGCGATGGTTCACGGGCGGCACGTTCAGCGGCTTCGCGCTCGGCAGCTTCGCGGGCAGCACGTTCAGCAGCTTCGCGTTCGGCCCGTGAGGGAAGGACGACACGCGCCGGTGTAAACTGTCGGCGCGGTGCCTGTTCTGCTGACGATGACGACCGTGTCGTCTCGCTCTTTTCTGTTGGTGATGGTTCCACATCAGTCATCGATATCGCCTCGCGTACTCCCTCCGTAACGACCGCTGGGGAGGGTGATGGAGTAGGGGGGGGAGATGAGGCTGGCGCGTCGAGTACCCCACGAATCGTCGTGCGCACAATATCGAGATTGAGTTCGCCGGTCAACAATTTTGCGACGCCAGCCGTTTGTGCGCGATCGCGGTCAGCGTTACTCAATCTGTTCCCCCAAAGAATGACTCGTGTCTGTGGATCAAAATTCGGCACAATTTCGGCCAAATCAAGCCCACTCATTTCATCAAGTTCGATCTCACTCAGGACGACATCGGGTGGTTCGGTGCTGATCGACCACAACGCATCATTTGCCGATTCAAAGATTTGTACTTCAGCGTCGCCGCTCAGCGCTCCTGGTAAACTACGGAGAACCGGGTTAGCGCGGGCGACCACGACGATACGATAAGTCATTGAATTCTCTCACTGTATCGTTCAGAGTGGTAACCGTCTACTACTGTTCACTAGTATACTCGAAATAGCTACAGCTTGAAGCAGATTTTTGGCAGGATGCTTGCGCTCTAGGCAATGACTTCCACACAGCTACGCGGCAGCCAGATTGCCTCACCATTGTCGACCAGCACTTCAACGGCGGGCGTGCGTACTCCAGACGGTAGTCGTTGCGGGAGTGCCGGTAGGCTGCGCACTCGTCCGAGCGACCCAAGATGCTCGTGGTCGAGCAGTCGCACTGTGGCGCCAACGCGCAATAGAGGGCGTGGTGGTTCAAGTGACGTGCTACTGCTCCGTGACAGCGGGATGATAACCCGCGGTCGGCGGTGGGGCTGACGGAGGCTGGTGTCGCTTTCGATGAAGATTTCGCGCCGATCATTGTTGGCAAGTAATTCAAAGATTGGTGCGGCCATCGGCGCATTCCCGATCCCTTCCGTCAACACAATTGTGAGTGGTGAAGTGATGTGACTCATCCACTGCCAGTTGCCACGACCAACGGCCCAGGGTAGGCGCTTTAATTGGAAGAACATGCGAAGCTCATGTTCGTTGATACTACCAATAATGATGCCGCGCACCTGATGTTCGACCGCTTTGCGCAGAGCAGCAGCACTGATTCCGCTGCCGCCGATGATAACGGCATACATACTCTGCGCATCAATCATTGTTTCCGTAATTGGTTCCCCAGGATCGAGGGTTAGTAGCCGGGTAACACCGTTTGTATGACTACCGAAGCTGGCGATGCCGTAGATTTGGGCAGCGGGCGTTTCGATGATCACCTGTTGATTGTTAATGATGTCCATCACGACTCCCCGCACGCCAGCCGTGAGGGTGATTGTTTGCGGTTCGGCGCAAATGATTGCGTAGCCCGTTGCCGGGTCTACCGTATGGAGAACACCGTTGGCCGGACTCAACACTCGTCGACCAAACATGCCACGGCGTCGGGCCAGGACGGCGCCAGCGTTGATTGGTTGACCAATTGGGCTAACAACGGCACGGGCAGCTTGTTCGGGCGGCAGGTTGAGGGCCTGCGCCAGGTTAATGACGTATGGCGCTCTATCGCTTTTTCCCCGTGCCACCACATCATCTGGTTCCACTCTGCCTCCCTTTCTGACCAAAATTTCGCCTGGTTGCGGGAGGGTGCGTTCGATGCGGGCTAGAGTGCTTGCGATGATCGGCGGGACGCCATCCGGTACGTACAGCATAGCGATTCCGTATTTCGTGTTGGGGTACGAACATACAACCATTATACCATGTGAACAGGGAGAGGATAGAAAAAGTGAGCGGAAGCGACAGGTGTCTAACCCGTCCGCAACTGCCCGTTCCGGTACTAGTCTACCCCCTGCAAGCGGAGGTGGGGGATTGGAGAGCTTGTAGGTAGATGATGTGCTGATGCGCCGACCGAGGGGTTCCAGTCGCGCACTGCACGACGAACACCATCGGCCTGCGCTCCTATACCGGAGGTTTTTCAAACCCATTCTCAATAAATCTTGACCGGAACACCGAGGTCTGCCCATTCGTAGAGCCATTGAGCGTCGTCAATTCGTAAATTGATACACCCATGCGACATTCGTACCCCGCTCCCGTGAGCGTTATGCCAGTAGGTGCCGTGCAGCGCTACTCCGCCTACGACATACTGTACCCACGGAATGTTGGGTACATACCAGCATTCCCCACCGAGACAACCGGTCATTGTCTGTTCGGGTAAGCGGTAGTAAATAGCAAAGTCACCACGTGGTGTATTAAAGCCGTCGCGACCGGTGGCCACCGGTGCGGAAAAGACCAGCAGCTCATCTTCGTAGGCAAAAAGGTATTGGCGGGAGAGATCGACTTCAATGCGACGTGACCATAAGCCAGGACTCCAATCGACAGCACCAGGTAGACGCGCTACCGGTGCAGTGTTAATCCCATGTAAAGAGGCAAGTTCACGTCCGAGATTATCGATTGTCACCTCGAATAGGCTGTCGAGGTCTAAACCGTAGATCGCCTGTTGTTGGCGGAGGAAGGGAGAAAGCGCTTCTGAATGATAGCGGAAGCGGGCACGCTCGAAATATTGGACGAGCGTACCGTTCTCGTCAATCTGCTCACTCAGCGGGAAGCCAAAGATCGGGAGGCCACCGTAGCGTTGCCAAAACTCGAGAAATTCACCCTGAAGTGAATAACCGGTTTCAGGAAAAAACGCACCGGTATCAGGATGACCGTTTGGTGGCAGGTTTAGCGAATGGTGTACCAGCCATTCACGACCGATCAGCCCAAGTTGCACCTGCTGCGATGTTTTGGCATACTCAGGATGATACTCGAAACGGGCACGCTCGAAGTATTGCACAATTCGCCCATCGATAACCAGTTCTTCACTGATCGGCATACCGAATGTATGCAGTTGACCGTTTGCCCGCCAGAAGTCAAGGAAGCCAACTCGATTCGAAAGGTGATGACCAGTCTGTGGGAAGTAGACGGTACGCACAACCGGGAGGTGTTTCAGATTATCCGGTCGTGCAGCAACCGGATTCATCTGTGAGGCAACAATTGCGATCAGGAAGCTCCATCCGAGCAGCCAGATGAGCGATAATTGAGGAGATAATGGGCGAAGAGGAGCAGACATTTCCAGACTCCATGCGCGTCCAGCGGGTCTTCAACGATGGATGCTTTGTTGCTAACCAAACACCAAACGATTCACTTTACGCTGTACTGGTATCCTTTGTAATATTGATAGAGCTATTATATCAGTTAGAAACAACATTGTACGGGCTGAACACTCGTAGATAGCAGTCAGTTAACAAGGGTACTAAACCCTGTGGGATTGGGCATAAGTTTTGTGTCATCGTTGCGCAGCAGTGTAGAGAGTTTTGTATGGCAGATCTCTTCACCCCGCTCCAGGTAGCCGGTCGGCAATTACGCAATCGCATCGTGATGGCGCCGGCGCCCAGCGGTCTGGCTGGCCGTGATGGATTCTGCCATAGTGCATTGGTCAGTTACTACGAGCGGCGAGCTAGGGGTGGCGTGGGTATGATTATCACCGAGCCAATGCTTATCGAGGAACCACTCACACCAACTGCGCATCTTGGTATCTGGCATGATTGTTATCTGCCTGCGTTACGCCGTCTCACTGCAGCAGCTCACGCCTTCGGCAGTCGGATCGTCTTTTTGCTGGAAATGCCGCTGGGGACATCGACTCTGCACAATCTGGTCGAGAGTTATCTTCAGGCTGCTTGGCGAGCTTTAGCTGCCGGTGCTGATGGGGTCTTTATCTCGATTGCCGATCAAGGGGAATTGGCAGCCATCGTTGCAGCAGGATGTCAGAACGACAATCGTGTGCAACCGCCGATTGCTGAACGGATTCAGCCGGTGTTAACGATTCTTGAGCAGATACATCTCCGTTTTGGGCGTCGGCTTTGGGTTGGTTTACGCATGCCGGTGGCCGAGTTGGTACCGGGTGGTTTGACGCATCAGGATGCACGAATTATTGCCCGGCGAGCCGTTGCTGCGGGGGCGCAATTTCTGGATGTCACGCTCAACCGCTACACACCCGATGTCGCTCGTTTTCCAGGTTGGACAATCCCGCTAATAGTGGGAATTCGGCGCATTGCCAGCGAAGCCATCGTGATCGGTTCAGGTCAGTTGAGCGACCCATGGCTAGCTGATGCGGTAATCCGGGAAGGAAGTGTTGATCTGGTAATGCTTTGCACGGCGTTACGTCTACTCCCTGAATGGCCGCAACTGGCGCGCCGGGTGCTGTGGTCAGTTAGCGTAGAATGACCAGCAACACTCCGGCTGCCACCGCCGATCCAATCACACCGGCAACATTAGGACACATTGCCTGCCAGATCAAAAAGTTTTGCGGATCTTCGGCCTGAGCGACAGTATGGGCAACTCGTGCCGACATTGGCACCGCTGATACACCGGCCGCGCCAATCAACGGATTAATCTTATTCTTGGTAAACAGATTATACAGTTTGGCAAACAGAATCCCACCGGCAGTTGAGATAGCGAACGCGCAGGCGCCGAGTGCAAAGACGGCGATTGAGCGGGGAGTGAGAAAGTTACTGGCTTGCGTGCTGGCCCCAACCGTTAAGCCGAGCATAATGGTCACACTATCGATCAAGGCACTACGTGCGGTTCGCGCAAGTCGTTCGGTGACGCCACTCTCCTTAAGCAAATTCCCAAAGAAGAGCATTCCGAGTAGAGGTAACGTATCGGGAACGATCAATACGCACACAACCAAGCCTATGATTGGAAACAGGATGCGCTGCGTGCGGCCAATCTCGGCTGGTGGCGGCATCCGAATGAGCCGCTCTTCACGGCTGGTCAATAGGCGCATAATAGGAGGTTGAATGACCGGCACTAGGGCCATGTACGAGTAGGCGGAAACGGCAATCGTGCCGAGCAGATCGGGTGCAAGGCGCGATGCAATAAAAATGGCAGTGGGTCCATCGGCCCCGCCGATAATGCCAATCGCGGCTGCGGCCCGGAGCAGGCGAAGTGGATCGTTGGGGTCAGCCAGATCGAGAAATGGGAAATACTGACCGAGCACGATGGCCATTATGAGGGTGAAGAAGATACCGAGCTGTGCCGCAGCACCGAGCAGGATCAAACGAGGCTGGGCAATCAGTGCCGAGAAGTCGGTCATTGCCCCAATGCCAAGGAAGATGAGCGGGGGAAAAATACCGGTAATCACTCCAAAATAGATGTAATTCAAGACGCTTCCCTGATCATAGACCCCCTGCCCCATGCCCGGCTCAAAAGGCATGTTGCCGAGAATGATACCAAAGCCAATCGGTACCAGTAGTAGTGGCTCGAATCCGCGGGCAATGGCAAGATAGACGAACACACATCCGACTACAATCATGAGCAGGTTCCCCCATGCCAGGTGGGCGATCCCGCTTACTTCAAAAAAGCTGATGAGCCATTCCATCAGGCAAACTCCAGTAGTGGTTGACCCTGACGCACCGAGTCGCCAACTTTGACGTTGATCGCACGAATGGTGCCTGAAATGGGTGAACTGACATTTGAATTCATCTTCATCGCTTCGATCACAACCAGTGGATCGTTTTCTTTCACATGATCGCCAACATTGACTTTAATTTCGGCTACAATGCCGGCGATCGGTGATACCAGTACACCAGGGCCAGTTGGGCTTGGTGGTGGTGTGTCTGGCGCTGTAGCAGGTGTAGTAGGAGTACGTGGTGGTGGTGGTACGGCGTTGATACTGGTTGGAGCGTGCAAAGCCGACTCATCATCATCTTGTAATACCTCGACCTCGACCTCGTAGGTCACACCGTTTACTGTTATGCGCAGGCGTTTCATAGTCTCTCCATCATTCAACCTGAAATGCGGTGATACAACGATTGCCATTCATCGTTTCCAAATTCCTGTCCATGATCTACCGACGTAATTGACGGGCAGCCATCACACTGACCCGTCCTAAACGTGCCCAGTTCACTGCCAGTTGTCGGTAGTAACGCACCCGTAAGATACGTACCGGTTGGTCAAGAGCCGTGACCGCAGCGGCGGTAAGAATCGCAATTAACTGGGGATCGAGCTGGTCGGTAGTGGTTGAAGATGTGCTTCCTTGCGGTACGGCCGGTTTCGTGGCACTCGCTGTTTTTGGCTGGAACAGACCTTGACTGCGGTTTAGGATACTCAGTGCAAATGCAACGATGGTAAGCACAACGAACACGATGCTGATTCCCGTGATCGCGATTTGAAAGCCAATCAGCAATGGGTTAGTAGTGAGATCAATCATAGCGTTTCCTTCAATCGTTTTCTGAGCGTGCACACTTGTTCTCGTGAACCTCATTATGCGAGGGGTGTTCACGCTCGGATTGGAGCTGGTGTAGATGTTGAGATAGGCGTGATCCGCTCTTTTGTGATCAGGCTATAGTGGCACCAGCCCGTGCTTCTTCTGTGGACGGAACTCACGTTTGGTACGCAGCGATGCCAGTGCCAGACTGAGATAGCGACGGGTCTCACTCGGTACAATGATGCTATCGATCAGATTGCGACCGGCGCCAACGTAGGGTGAAGCAAATTCGGCGCGGTACAGTCTAACGAACTCGGCCCGTGCCGCTGCGGGATCATCGGCTTGCTTAATCTGGTCACGGTAGATGATATTAACCGCTGCTTCCGGTCCCATGACGGCAATCTCAGCACTCGGCCAGGCGGCCACCCGGTCAGCGCCCAAGTCTTTCCCACACATCGCCAGATACGCACCACCGTAAGCCTTGCGTAGAATAATGGAGATTTTCGGCGTTGTCGCTGCCGAGTAAGCAAACAACATCTTCGCACCGTGGCGAATAATGCCACCACGCTCCTGGGCCACACCCGGCAAGAAACCGGGCACGTCAATAAAGGTAATGAGTGGAATATTGAAAGCGTTGCAGAACCGAACGAATCGTGCAATCTTGTCAGAGGCATCGATGTCGAGGACGCCGGCCATGACGGTGGGCTGATTGGCAACGATTCCTACCGTACTGCCATCGATACGAGCGAAGCCGATCACGGCATTATCGGCAAAACCGCGTTGTACTTCGAGAAAATCACCGTCATCGACAATTCGTTTGATGATCGGGATAACATCGTAAGGCTCACGCGGATCATCGGGGATCATGGTGTCGAGAACGGGATCATTGTAGAAGCGCAGTTCACCATCACCACGATCAGGTGGGTCTTCGAGATTATTCGATGGCAAAAAGCTCAATAAACGCTTACAAAGCGCAATCGCCTCGGCATCATTTTCAGCGATAAAGTGCGCAACTCCGCTTCGGATCTGAGCTTCCGGTCCACCAAGTTCTTCACCGGTTACCTGTTCTCCCGTGACCTGCTTGAGCACTTCAGGACCGGTAATAAACATCTCACTGCCCCGTACCATAATGATGAAATCCATCAGGGCTGGTGAATACGCAGCGCCACCAGCACATGGCCCGGCAATAATTGCGATCTGGGGCACTAGTCCAGAGAGCAGCACATTGCGGTAGAAGATACGACCATATCCACTTAGGGCATCAATCCCTTCCTGAATACGTGCCCCCCCGCTATCGTTAATTGTAATGAACGGCGATCCGCACTTTAAGGCTAAATCCATCGTCTGACAGATTTTGTCGGCGTGCATTTCACCGACCGATCCGCCGGCGACGGTAAAATCTTGTGCGGCGACAAAGACCTGTCGCCCATCGACACTGCCGCAACCGGTAATCACCCCTTCGCCGGGCATCTCTTTTCCAGCCATGCCAAACGCCGTACACCGATGATGGGAAAAGAGGAACAGTTCTTGAAAGGTGTCTGGTTCGATAAGAAGATGTATTCGCTCACGGGCTGTCAGTTTACCGGCCTGGTGTTGACGAGCAATGCGTTCGGGGCCACCGCCCTGCTCAAGACGATGTCGCTGCTGACGTAGCATCTCAATGCGGGCACGAGTGGAAGCGGATGATATATTGGTTGCTTCTGGCTCATGTTGCGTCATCGTTGTATCTCCTTTTGCGGAAACAACTACCTACAGCGCTGCCTAACGGGCAAAGCAGCTCTGATTCGGTTCGTTGCTGTGAATTTGGTTGCGGGCTTGGATGTTGACGGATGTTAGTATAGCACGTGCAATAGTTGCGAGAGGTAAGATAGTGTCATTCTTTAGCAACTGTAAATTGTTAGGGTTGTGAGGTGGTAACTATCAGTTAGTCTACACCGTTGTGCCTGTCTCGGTACAGTCCGAATAGTCCATCATCACCTTACGATGGATGAACCTCAACGATGTATGAATCCAATTTACGAGGGGCGAGGCACTGCCTCGCCCTCCAAGCCCCTCCAAGAATCCACGACGATGGTCACGGAGTGTCTACCCGGAATACCCTGTCGCAAAAGATGATCAATTAGGGCGCAACGACGCTGCGCCCGTAATCTGTCAGGTTTCATCCGCTGTACTGTGAGACGGTTATTCGGATCGGCACGAAGAAATCCGGGTTCTTGATCAGGTTCTAAGCGGGAAACCGACCTGCTTCTCACGAGCTACATCGTAAGCACGACTCTCCCTTCAATCTTACCCTCCTTCATTTCTGCAAACACCTGATTGATCTTCTCAAGCGGTTCGACACGAATCTTTGCCCGTACCTTTCCAGCGCCAGCAAAAGCAAGTGACTCTTGTAGATCAAGGCGGGTGCCGACAATTGAACCGCGTAACGTAATTCCTCTTAGCACAACATCGAAGATTGATACCGGAAATTCACCAGGAGGTAAGCCGTTGAAGGCGATGGTACCACCGCGCCGTACCATACCTAGGCTTTGCTCGAATGCCTTGCGTGATACCGCTGTTACCAGCACCCCGTGAGCACCGCCGATTTCACGCTGGATGCGCTCGCCTGGGTCTTCTGTCAATGCGTTAACCGTCAAATCAGCACCGAGTTGACGGGCAAATTGCAGTTTTTCGTCAGCAATATCAACTGCTACGACATTCATACCCATCGCTTTGGCATACTGCACGGCCATGTGACCAAGACCACCGATACCAGAGATAACAATCCATTGACCAGGACGAACATCGGTTGCTTTGATCCCTTTGTATACCGTAACTCCAGCGCAAAGCACTGGCGCAATCTCGGCAAAATCAACCCCGTCCGGTAAGTGTCCAACGTAATTTGGGTCAGCCAGGACGTATTCGGCATACCCTCCATCGACAGAATAGCCGGTATTTTTCTGTTGTGTACAGAGTGTCTCCCACCCATCGAGACAATATTCGCAGTGACCACACGCGGTGTGTAACCAGGGAACGCCAACCCGATCACCTTCCTTGACGTTCTTCACTCCACTACCTACGGCTGCAACATACCCCACTGCTTCGTGACCTGGAATCAAGGGCAGTTTCGGCTTCACCGGCCAGTCACCTTCGGCAGCGTGGAGATCAGTATGGCAGACTCCCGATGCTTCAACCTTGACAACAATTTGCCCGGGGCCCGGTTCCGGTACTGGTACCTCCTCGATGACGAGAGGTTGATGGAAGGCGTGTACGACCGCCGCTTTCATTGTCCTGGTCATGGTTACCTCCTCTTTGAGATATTGAACCCTGAAACCTGAAAACTGGAATATTCAAATAATTTAGATATATGAAGTTGTTGGTAGAAAGAGTTGTTTTGGTGTTAGTTTTCGTGACTACCTTTCATATTACCATGTAATAATGGCGTTGTCAAGATCGAAATTGTAGTTGAAAATTTTGTTTGTGAGTTTTTAACATTGATGTAGATTGATGTGAAAGGTTGCAAAAATGTAATGATGCTTCTTCAATCGACCTGTTATCATGTGGTTAGTATCTGATTCTGTTGTAGGTTAATAAATTCCTCTACCTGTAGAGGTATTATTTCCTAATAAGGATACGTATAACGTTAAAAAATGTTCCTATCGGTGTTTACACCTTGTACGGCATCGTTTGTGCTCGTGGGGGGATTGGTAGTCGCACTCATCGACAGTAGTCTGGAGGAAGTGAATGCACCGTCTCATACCGTATCTTCTCTTCGTGCTGGTCTGTGGACTGATTTCAATTGGGTTTGGTCGCTCTTCTGCGGTTTTTGCATCGTCTTTCAATTTATCACCTGTCAGAACGACATCTCATAACCACACACCTGCCCAAACAACATCGTCAAATCTGCTTCAGAACGGTGGGTTCGAGCAGCAGGGAGCTGCCTGGGAGGCGTGCGGCAACGTTGGCCTGGTTGACGCTCAATCAGAAGGTGCTGAGTTCGTTTATGCTGGTCGTTATGCGATTGTTATGGGAATAAGTGCCGATGGAAGTGATTGTCCTCAGCTTCCCAATAATAGTGTGCCCAAGCAGATTCTGAGCCAGTCACTCAGTATTCCGGCAAATGCACGTGCCGTGACCGTTTCCTTTTGGTTTCGTGGCTTTGCGGGTACAAGTGTCGATATTTTTCTGGCCCGCGGTTTTTATCAGTTTGATCCGGATTTAGGTGGGGTTAAGCTAGGGAGTTTTTCAACCGATCAGCCACCGGGCTGGCAGTTGTATCGCACGGTGTTAACCGATGATCGACTTGATCTTGTGCGTGGACAAACGTTGCGCTTCTCTATCGTGATACAGGGAGATGTTCCTGTCGAACGAGATGCAGCTCTCCTGATTGATGAGGTACAGGTCGTCGCGGCTGATCTGCGTACAGCCCCTGCACCGTTACCCCCAGCCCTCCGTGGTGACGGTAGCCGTCCGTTAGCAGTGATTCGTGCCGAAGGCTCCAACGACCGTTGGTTGTACCGCATGGATACTGATGGTACCAATCTGCAACTCATTTATCGTGGCTTACTGAACGATGTTCGCTATCCAGTGTGGTCACCTAATGGCCAACAGATTGCGGTAGCCGACAACAATACCTGGCCCTGGCCTGTTCGTGATCCTGACCCGCAGAATAATTTGGCTGCAACTGCGATAACAGTGTTGAATGCCGATGGGAGTGGCAGTAGACAGCTCTATCAAACCCAGAGTCAAAAAGGATCGCGTTGTCCATTCGTAGCACTGCCAGGACAAAGCGAGACTCCATCCAGCATTGTGCGTGTGAATAGGCTGACCTGGATGCCAGACGGACAGCGACTCGCATTTACGAATGTTGGGTTCCTCACTTTCTGTGATGGCCGCATCTCTGGTGGTCGAGCTGACGTGTATCTCTCACCGATACCACCTGCACTTACTCCCACTGACGTGGCCAGTTTTGCTGCGTATCCGAGTATCAATCGCAACCGCCAACTATTGTTCGAGAGCTTTGGGAACAATCGAACGACCGGGATTTGGGAAGCCGACCTGCAAACTCAACCGCCCCGCGAGACCCTTCTTATCGGCCATCGTGCCGAAAGTCAACCGGTTTGGGCACCTGATGGTCGCCGTTTTGTCGTCAAGCGAGATACCAGTAGTCCTTCTGAGGATAGGAGTGAACGTACCAACGCTATTGTGCTCTATGATCGGCAAAATCTGAGCAATCCGCGCATGCTATTGTTTGCCGATCATGGGCGCAGTATTGATCATGTGCGCTGGTCTCCTGATGGGAGGTATCTGATTTACACACTTAATCGTTTTGATGGTGGATCGGACATCTGGTGGCTCGATGTGGCTAGTGGGGCAACTGGACCAATTACCACCGATGGTCGGGCAATAGAGGCCGATTGGCGACCGGGGGCTACGTTGCAGCGAGTCTTCGTTCCACTCGTGACGCGGAATTGACAACTGAGGAAGGAAACGCCTCTTCTATGGGTGTTAGCCCTTTCTTAAAGACATTGGCGTTCGAGGAAAAATAGCAGATATACGTGATACCTCCATCGTGCGAGATCAACAGGTGCGGGGGCGGGTCAGGAACCCGCCCCTAGTGGCGATTCGTAAGGGGTACGACAGGGTGCGCACTGCAAACGCTATCAACTGGACGTTTGCTTAAACGTTTTATTCACTCCCACCCCATCCCACTGCGGAAGCAGAAGGGTAAAGGTCACAAGGCTTTGCCTACGCGACTTTTGGCAATCACCGAATCTTGTCTTCACCCTGGTCGTTTCGGTAACTCGACGAAGACCTGACCATTTTCTTCACTAACCGGATAGGTAGTAAGCGGAGTTGGTTCTCTCCCTAGAGCGATCAGTGCTCGTGACCAGCCTGGCATTTTGAAGCCACCAATGCCCTGTACCCAGTCCAGATTCTTGCCGGTTGTCATATCAAATTTTGAGCCGTGCCATGGGCATGTGATAACATGACCTTCAAGAGTACCATTTCTGAGCGAGAGATTGAGATGGGGACAGAGTGCGTGAACTGCGTAGACACTACCATTAATGCGAGCGGCCAGGATGTTGATCCCATCACCGGTGACTGCGACAAGCGTCGATTCAGGGAAGTCTGCCGATGTTCCAATCTTTACGCGCATGGATTCGCTCCCTCCTGATACGCTAAGGCTCGTTGCTGTCTGTCGTTCGCAACCCTTACTTTGCCGTCGCTCGCTGAAACAGTGAGGGAAAATGACAGACGGTCATGTACTATTTATTCTACCTGAAAGATGCAGTTTTTTGCTAAACGTTACTATCGCTACCACGATTCGGTCTTCCCCAACAATTGGAGGGGGAGGGTTCCCAACCGGTTCTCATGCAGCAGGGTAGGACACCAATGACCGTTGATCTTCTGACCTTATCAATTGCGCTCAACCTGGCAAATGTGTTGCAGTGCGTGGCACTGGTTGGTCTGGCCGTAGCGAACCGTGAGCGTGTCGGTTTACGATGGTGGGCGGCGGGAATGGGGGTGCTGGCGCTTGGTCTCATCCTAACCACTATGCGGGATGTTATATCACTACCGCTGTGGCTCCACGCGATCAGTAATGCCATGGTGGGAAACGGGATGCTCATACTCTATTATGGCATACGCCGTTTCTTTGGTGACAATGATGATCCACGCCGGTTCATTGTGATCGGTTTGCTCATATTCATCGCCAATATTGTGCTGGCTTTTACCGGTGATGTACCGCCTCTACGTCGGATTCTCTTTTCGGTTGTGGTAAGTGTATTATCCATCCTCATCGCCGTGCGCTTGCATCATGAATTGCACACTGATTATCGATTAACCGTGCTATTCTTGCTCATTGTGTTTGTTGCAAATACTATCTTCTTTGTCATTCGTGGTATCGCTACAATGACCGAAGCGAACTGGTTGATCGTATCAGCACCGTGGCAGACGGCAACCTATCTCACGGCTATTGCTACAACGACCCTGTGGACATTCGGCCTTATTTTACTGGTCAATCAGGAATTGATTATCAAACAGCGTGAGACCGCGCAGCAGCTTGAATTAATTTTTGCTGCACAGCCTGATGCAGTGTTGTTGTCACGCCTGACCGATGGTGTCTTCGTGAAGGTTAATCAAGGTTTCGCTGAAATCAGCGGATACAGTGCAGAGGAAGCACTGGGGAAAGATGGACTGAAGCTGAATATCTGGCGTTCGCCGGAGGATCGCCAACGCTGGGCTGAGTTGATGTGGCGCGAAGGTTCGTGTTCGGGCCTTGAGTTTGAATTTCGGCGACGCGATGGGACATTTCGTACCTGTCTCCTTTCTTCGCGAAAGGTGATGATTGCTGGTGTACCCCATGCAATCAGTATTGTTCACGATATTACTGAACGGAAACAGATCGAGGAAGCATTACGACGCAGTGATGCTCGCTATCGGCTCATTGCTGAGAATACGTCAGATGTGATCTGGTTATTTGACCCAATGCAGGAACGGTTCACGTTTTTTAGTCCGTCGGTACACAAGTTGACCGGGTACTCCGTAACCGAAGCAATGGCCGTTTCAATAACCGATCTCTTAACCCCTTCCTCAGCGCAGCAAGTGCTATCGGCGCTGCACTATATGCTCCACGAGTGGCAGGGGGAACTGACCACAGCACCGCCGTGGGTCGCCGAGATCGAGTTGATCCATCGCGATGGGCACGAGGTGCAGGCGGAGATCGTTACTACGTTTGTTCGTGATGAGGATAACCGATTGATGGTATTAGGTGTGGCGCGTGATATTACTGCCCGTAAACAGGCAGAAATCGAGCTACGCCTGGCTCGTCAGCAGGCCGAAGCAGCCAATCGGGCAAAGAGTGCATTTCTGGCTAATGTCAGTCACGAACTACGAACTCCCCTCCATGCGGTGCTTGGCTTTGCTCATTTGTTAAGTAATGATAGTGAGTTAACCGCAACCCAGCGGGAATACCTCGATATTATTAATCGGAATGGGGAACATCTGCTGCGCTTGATCAATGACGTCCTTGATCTGGCGAAGATTGAGGCTGGACGCTATACGTATACCCCTGCTCCGGTTGATGTTCGTAGATTGTTGGCCGATCTTCAGACGTTATTTTGTCCGCGGATAGAAGCAAAACAGTTGCAGTTAGTTGTGACCTGTGCTGAAGAAGTACCGGCGATCATATTAAATGATGAAGCCAAAATACGTCAGATTCTGATCAATTTACTGGAAAATGCGATCAAATTTACCGAAGTTGGTGTTGTGAAACTCCAGGCTGAACGGTCACAACAGCAAATTCTGTTCATTGTTGAAGACACTGGGGTCGGTATTTCGCCACTTGAACAGCCGTATCTCTTTCGTCCCTTTTTCCAGGGGCGCCAGGCTGTCAGTAATAGTTCAAACAGAGGAGCCGGTCTCGGTTTGAGCATCAGCTACGAACTAGCCCGCGTTATCGGTGGAAATCTCTCTGTATATAGTGCAGGTGAGGGGTGTGGCGCCCGCTTTATATTGACATTACCGTTACAAATACCGATGACAACACCACTTTCGTTACCTGCTCAGCACGAAAGCCGACGAGTCATCCGAGTACGGGCCGATCAGCCAGTGTATCGCATGCTGGTGGCCGATGACATTCCATCTAGTGCGTTACTGTTAGTTACTCTACTCCACCGGTTAGGCTTCGTTGTCCAATCGGTAGCAGATGAGCAAACATTGCTTACGATGTGGCGTTCATGGCAGCCTCATATGATCTGGCTTGACGTTGATCGGGCGCAGATCAACGGCCTGACCATCGCCCAACAGATTCGCACCGCCTGTCATAACGAACCAGGGCTGATGCGACCGGTGATTATTGCTCTGTCGGCGAATGTCCTTGGTAATACGCCAACGACCGCAATTGAGTCAGGTTGTGATGAATTTATTGCGAAACCGTTTCGCGAACACGATGTGATTCGGATCATCGAGCAGTATCTGCGTGTGCAGTTTGATGAAGTTGCATCTCAGGTGACAACATTGCCAGATGGCGTTGGCGATGATTGTGGGTATGATCGAGAGTGGTGTCAGGCGGTACGGCAGGCCGCTGTCGAGGCCCATTTTTCGCGTCTGCAACAGCTCATCGCCGACATCGAATCGGCCCGACCTAATGATGCTCGTCAGTTGTGGCACTGGCTTGAAACCTTTAACTACCAGGCCTTGATCCAATGGGTTGATGCGATACTCGCTTCTCAGAAGAGGGGTTCTGTTGTATAGTAATAGACAATTGCGTATAAAAGGTTTATACCATTAGACATTAATGACTAGCAGTCGTGTACCTACCATCCTGATTGTCGATGATACACCAGCCAATCTCTTGTTGCTAACGCAGCTCCTGAATGCCCAATCGTATGATGTGCGTCCGGTAAGCGAAGGAGCGATGACGTTGACGGTGGCGCGAACTCTTCGTCCTAATCTCATCCTGCTAGACATTCGGATGCCGGATATGGACGGTTATGCAGTCTGTCAACAACTGAAAGCCGATCCAGAAACGAGTCAGATTCCGGTTATTTTTATTAGTGCATTGGATGATGTGGAGGACAAAGTACGGGCGTTTGAATGTGGTGGTGTAGACTATATCACCAAACCATTTCAACCCTTAGAGGTGTTAGCCCGGGTACGAACGCACCTAGCGTTAGCGCAGGCGCGAACTGCGCTCGAAGAGGCCAATCGTGAGTTGCAGCGCGCACTGGCCCGTGAAGCGGAACTGGCACGGATTGATTGGCTCACCGGTGTTTATAATCGGAGCTATTTCTACGAACTAGCAGTGCGCGAATTCGCAATTGCCACGCGCTACGAGCGACCGCTGGCGATTGGTATGATTGATGTTGATCATTTCAAGCAGATCAACGACCGCTATGGCCATTTGGTCGGTGATCAGGTATTACGTTCGATTGCGCAAACAATTGCTCATCAGATTCGGACGACAGATTGTATCGGGCGTTTTGGCGGTGAGGAGTTTATTCTCCTGTTGCCCAATACTGATACCATTGCCAGTCTGACCCTGGCCGAACGGTTACGCACTACTATTGGTGGTTTGGTCATCCATACCGATAAAGGTGATGTTTCGGTTACGATCAGTATCGGGATCACAGGACGGCAACCGGCAGATACGACGATTGAACGTATGATTGATCGCGCTGATCAGGCGTTGTATGCAGCCAAGCGACAAGGGCGCAATTGTGTGGTTGGAGTGTAGAGCGCTCTGAGTGTACCTATTGCAGGACGTGGGGACTGTCGATAAACTGCTAAAGCAATGCTTCAGCAGTCATTTAATCGCGACATTGCGCAGGCAAGAGGATCATTTTTTAGATACACTCTTACGGGTTTGAAAGATACTCTCTGGGAATGCGGGCCGCTGGTTTGTGTTCTGCGGTGTGCGGCAAGCACCCGTACCCGCCAGTACCCCTGTCTGTGAGGGGCGGAACCCGATCTTATCTATTCCTAACCCTTCTTTTCCGTCCGGGTAGAAAAAACTTTGAAAAGCTATGACTCGGTGCTCCTCACCTGACGCTAACGGCGCGGCTATGGTATACTGCTAATCAGAGACGATAAGGATATGCTGCGGACTAGTCGCCGATTAGAGTTCTCATGTCAGATCAACTATACATCCGTAATTTCAGCATCATTGCCCACGTCGATCACGGCAAAACGACGCTGAGTGATCGACTTCTCGAAGTGACGCGCACGATTAGCGAGCGTGAACAGCGTGAGCAACTCCTCGACTCGCTCGATCTCGAGCGAGAAAAGGGTATCACGATCAAATTGAAGCCGGTGCGCATGGAATATCGTGCCGCTGATGGTCAGGTCTACCAGCTTAACCTGATCGATACGCCTGGGCACGTCGATTTTAGCTATGAAGTGAACCGCTCGCTGGCTGCCTGTGAAGGTGCACTGCTCGTTGTCGATGCGTCGCAAGGCATTGAAGCGCAAACGCTTGCCAATACCTATCTGGCCTTGGAAAATGATCTGGTCATTATTCCAGTAGTGAATAAGATCGATCTCCCGGGTGCACACCCGGAAGAGGTGGCGCAAGAAATTGAGTCGGTGATCGGGATTCCGGCTGAAGAGGCAATTCTAGCCTCGGCGAAAGAGGGAATCGGGATTACCGAGATTCTGGAGGCAATCGTCCGACGGATTCCGCCGCCACGGGGACAGCGTCAGCAACCGGCGCGGGCCTTAATTTTCGACTCACACTACGATCCTTACAAAGGGGTGATTGCCTACGTGCGGGTGGTAGATGGAGTTTTCAGGGTGCGTGATCGGGTACACTTTATGGGTACCGGTGCGCAGGCTGAAACGCTTGAGATTGGTATTTTCCGCCCGGCAATGACCCCACTTAATGAATTGGTTGCTGGCGAAGTGGGCTATATTGCCACCGGTTTGAAAAGTGTTGCTGATTGTCAGGTCGGCGATACGATCACGCTGGCCGATGCACCGGCGGCTGAGCCACTACCCGGTTATCGCCCGGCCAAGCCGATGGTCTTTGCCGGTTTGTATCCTATTGACTCGAATGCCTACCCTGAATTGCGGGAAGCGTTGGAACGCTTGAAACTCAACGATGCTGCACTCTCGTTTCAACCTGAAAGTTCAGCAGCGCTAGGGTTTGGCTTCCGCTGCGGTTTTCTCGGTTTGTTACACATGGAGATTGTGCGCGAACGGCTCGAACGTGAATATAAGCTCGATTTGCTGATCACTGCACCGTCCGTCGAGTATCAGGTGTTACTTTCTGACGGTGAAATTATCACTGTCGCGAATCCTTCGGAAATGCCCGATCGGTCACGGATCGAAGCGATTGAAGAGCCAGTCGTTGAGATTAGCGTAATTACGCCGGTGCGCTATATCGGCACAATTATGGAGTTGGTGACGACCCGTCGTGGGACGTTCATCAGTATGGATTATCTTGATCCGACGCGAGTACTCTTGAAGTACCGTATGCCACTGGCGGAAATCGTGATTGATTTCTACGATCAATTGAAGAGCCGGACGCAAGGTTACGCCTCGCTCGATTATCATCTGGCCGGCTATCAGGAGGCCGATCTGGTGAAGTTGGACATCCTGGTTAATGGACAGCCGGTTGATGCTCTCTCTCTGATTGTGCACCGCGATTTTGCCTATCAGCGTGGTCGTGATCTCGTTGAACGGCTGCGCCAGTTGATCCCGCGTCAGATGTTCGAAGTACCGATCCAGGCCGCCATTGGTTCAAAGGTGATTGCCCGCGAGACGATTCGCGCCTTGCGGAAAGATGTGTTGGCAAAGTGTTACGGCGGTGATGTGACCCGTAAACGGAAATTGCTTGAAAAGCAAAAAGAAGGCAAAAAGCGCATGAAGATGGTAGGAAGCGTGGAAATCCCTCAAGAAGCATTTATGGCTATCTTGTCACTTCATGAAACGGGTCATGAGCGTGAGCGATAAGGGGTAGGAGGCAGACGTTTCGTTCACCCTTTCCTGTGTTGAAGGAGAACTCGTCAATGCGTCGTCTGATCTGGTTGTTTACACTTTTCCTCTTGGTTGGCTGTCAAAGTGCTATCAATGGTCAGCAGTGGGCTAACACCGATTCGCCGGTTGTCTTCCGTCTGGGTTCACGGCTATTTACTGTCGCTGATGTCAATGCTGAGATACAACGGGCAATTGGCGACGGTATTGCTAACGCACTTGCTGCGGGTCAGACCAGGGAGCAGATCGAGCAGATTGTAGTCGAGAACGATCTGCGTCGTCAGATTTTCGAGCAAATGATTCAAAATGAGCTGCTGTTGCACTATGCACGCCAACACGGGATCGGGGTTGATCCGATTGCGCTCGATGCAGCAGTCTTCAACCGTCTGGCAGCCGATGCCAGTCCGGCTGAAGTACAGGATTTGCGTAGTCTGTTGGCCCGTGAGCAGGTTGTTCTTGAAGTGATTGCTCGTCATACACGGGCTGATATGGCTCATGTCCGCCATATTCTGGTGGCTGATGAGGCGACAGCACAAGCGGTGCTTGCCGAGCTGCAATCAGGCGCCGATTTTGCAACCCTGGCCGCAAAACGTTCCCGTGATACGGCATCGGCTGCTCAGGGTGGTGATCTGGGATGGACGCCAAGAGGTGAGTTTGTCGCACCGTTTGAAGAGGCGATCTTTTCGATCCCCCTCAACACCCCTCAGATTGTGCAGACTGAGTTTGGTTTTCACGTTGTGGAAGTGTTAGGACGGGAAAACCAGCGTCCCTTTTCTTCGTTTGAAGAGTTGCGTACACGCCGTAATGCCAATCAGTTCTATCAAGAGACGTTCATCCCCTGGTATGAAGAGTTGCGTCGTCAGGCAGAATTGAGTGGCGAGTTGCAAATTGCGGCTGGCTTCGATCCTGATACCCTGCTTATCCCATTCCCTGAGACACCATGAACTCATCAGTATCGTTCCAGGCTATATTTCAGGTGGTGATCGAGCATGGTTTGATCGATCCGACGGCAGTTCAGGTCTTCGCCATCGAGCAAGTCTTGCAGACAGT
>JAGHYT010000108.1:0-14342 GCA_017743535.1 Chloroflexus sp. | reverse complement strand
AGCGGCGACATTCTCATCGATGGTTCATCGACGGTATATCCTGTGACGGCGGCAGCCGCAGAAGAATTCTCGAAGCTCGCCCAGAATGTGCGGGTCAGTGTCGGAATTTCCGGTACCGGTGGCGGGTTCAAGAAGTTCTGCAACGGCGAGACCGACATCTCGAATGCGTCACGGCCAATCAGGCAGGAGGAACAAGAGGCCTGCGCCAAGAATGGCATTGAGTTCATTGAGCTACCGGTCGCTTACGATGGTCTCTCGGTGATTGTCAACCCGCAGAACGACTGGGTGACCTGTCTGACTGTGGCCGAGCTGAAGAAGATGTGGGAACCAGAGGCGCAAGGCGTGATCACGAACTGGAAACAAATTCGTGACAGCTTCCCCGACCGACCGCTCGTGCTGTTCGGTGCGGGTACCGACTCTGGGACATTCGACTACTTCACCGAGGCGATTAATGGCAAGGCCAAGGCAAGCCGTGGTGATTACCAGGCCACCGAAGACGACAACGTGACGATTGTCGGCGTGAGTGGTGATGTCAATGCCATCGGGTATCTGGGCTACGCCTACGTCGTCGAGAACCCAGGCAAGGTCAAGCCGATTGCTGTCGACGGTGGCAAGGGCTGTGTCGAGCCGAGCTTCGAGACGATTGCCAACGGCACCTATATCCCGCTGTCACGCCCGCTGTTCATCTACGTGAACAAGAAGGCGGCTGAGCGGCCAGAGGTACAGGCGTTCGTCAATTACTACCTCAGCCCAGAGTTCACACCGATCATTCAGACCCCCCAGGTCGGCTACGTCAAGCTGTCAGACCAACTCTACACCGCCATTGCTAAGCGCTTTAACGACCGCGTCGTAGGCACGCTGGTGAAGCCCGGTGAAGAGGTTGGGTTAACGCTTGACCGTTATTTAGGTAAGTAAATCAGTTGGCACGGTATGAGCAAGGGTTTCTCTCCCTTGCTCATACGGCATCTCTATGGTAGGCTAGAGATGGTACGTTGAAACACTTTTCAGGGAGGATTACGTGGCTGTTACTGACCTTCAAAAACAATCGGGCTTCTTGCGTAACACTCGCGAAAAACTGATCCAGATTGCATTGCTACTCGCTGCTACTGTTTCTATTCTGACAACGATAGGTATTGTCTTCTCACTCTTGTTTGAAACCATTGCCTTCTTTAGCGAAGTTTCTATCATTGAATTTCTCACCGAAACTGAGTGGACGCCTCTCTTTTCAATAAAGAAGTATGGTATTTGGCCACTATTATCGGCAACATTGTTAACCTCGGCGATTGCCCTCTTGGTAGCAGTACCCCTGGGGTTGGTAGCAGCTATTTTTCTCAGTGAATTTGCTTCTGACAATGTCCGCCGAACGATTAAGCCATTGCTAGAGATTCTGGCCGGTATTCCGACCGTCGTATACGGCTATTTTGCCTTAACCACAGTTACCCCGTTTCTTAAAAACTTTATTCCAACCCTAAGCATTTTCAATTCACTTAGCGCTGGCATTGTTATGGGTGTTATGCTCATCCCATATGTTGCGTCGCTTAGTGAAGATTCACTCTCGGCGGTACCTAATTCGTTACGGGAAGCCGCTTATGGTCTAGGTTCTACCCGCTTTGAAGTGGCAACCCGTGTCGTAGCGCCAGCCGCCATTTCAGGCATAGTAGCCTCGATAATATTGGCCTTCTCGCGAGCCGTGGGTGAAACGATGATCGTGGCAATCGCGGCCGGACAGAATCCACGCTTCACATTTGATCCGACAGTCCCCGTCATGACGATGACCTCATACATCGTACAGGTCAGTCTTGGTGATACTCCGTATGGTTCATTGAGTTATTACACGCTTTACGCGGTTGGTTTTACCCTATTCCTCTTTACATTCATCCTCAACATCTTCAGCTACTGGATGGCTCGCAAGTTTCGGGAGGTCTACGATTAATGTCTACACAGGAACGACTTCGGGATGACGCCAAGGAGGCGGCTGAACTGATCACCAGCATCGCCGATACGGTAGATCGAGGAAGCGGCAATCTAAAATGGCGTCACTTCAAAGGGACAATCTTATCTGTCCTTGGCTGGGCCAGTATCATTTTTGGCCTGGGTGTTCTGGCGATTCTCATCATTGACGTGATCAACCGAGCAACTGGTATCTTTACTGGTGGTCAGAACTGGTTAACCTGGGATTTTTTCAATAACTTCGACTCGCGATTTGCGCAGCGGGCCGGGGCGAAAGCTGCTATTGTTGGTACCCTCTACACAATTTCGCTCACAATCCTTTTTGCATTTCCATTAGGTGTAGCAGCAGCAATTTATCTTGAAGAGTATGCAAACGACAACTGGTTTACCCGGTTAGTTGAGATTAATATTAGTAATCTAGCAGCCGTTCCCTCCATTATTTACGGCTTGCTCGGATTGCAGGTGTTTGCCCGCTGGCTCATGCTCGGTCGTAGTATCATAACCGGTGCGCTAACCCTGGCCCTCCTAGTCGTGCCAATTATCATCGTGGCCTCTCGCGAATCAATTCGTGCTGTTCCGCTAAGCCTGCGTCAGGCCAGTTACGCCCTCGGCGCGACTCGCTGGCAAACAACCTGGTATGTTGTACTCCCGCAAGCAATTGGCGGCATCCTCACCGGCAGTATTCTGGCCGTTTCACGGGCTATTGGTGAAACAGCACCACTGATCACGATCGGGGCGCTGACATTCGTGCCGTTCCTGCCACGCAATCTCTTCGACATTTTCACAGTGTTACCCATCCAGATTTTCAACTGGACCTCGCGACCGCAAGATGATTTCCGTGCACTGGCAGCTGCCGGTATTGTGGTATTGCTGGCAATTTTGCTAACCATCAACGCACTGGCGATCTATCTGCGTATCCGTTACCAGAAACGTTATTAGTACAAGTGAAGGTTAGCGATGACAGTTCACGATCTCGAACGAAATAACCCTAATGCGCTTGAAGCGCGAAACATGAGCGTCTATTATGGCTCATTTCGAGCCGTCAAAAACGTTAATCTGGCAATTGAGAAGAACCGCATCACAGCGTTGATCGGACCTTCAGGCTGTGGTAAGAGCACCGTGTTGCGCTCCTTCAATCGCATGAACGATCTGGTACCCTCGGCACGGGTTGAAGGTGAAGTGCTCTTCCACGGAGAAAACATCTATGCACCAGGCGTTGATCCGGTCAATGTACGGCGGCGAATTGGAATGGTTTTTCAGAAACCCAACCCGTTCCCTAAGAGCATCTACGAGAATGTAGCCTACGGCCCGCGCGTCAATGGCTGGCGCCTCTCGAAACGCGAGATGGATGAACTGGTCGAACGATCACTGCGCGGTGCTGCGTTGTGGGATGAAGTTAAAGATAAGCTGCATCAGAACGGGTTATCACTGTCGGGCGGTCAGCAGCAACGCCTCTGCATCGCCCGGGCTCTCGCGATAGAGCCGGAAGTGATTCTCATGGATGAGCCATGCTCGTCTCTTGATCCAATTTCGACCTTGAAGATCGAAGAGCTAATGTTCGAGCTGCGTCGGAACTACACGATCGTGATCGTCACCCACAATATGCAGCAAGCATCACGAGCTTCTGACTATACTGCTTTCTTCCTGATGGACAATGATCGGGCTGGTCAATTGATCGAATACGGCCCAACCTCACAAATCTTCCAGAATCCGAAAGACGAGCGTACCGAGCAATACATTTCGGGCCGGTTCGGATGAACCGCACGTGCTCAACCTGCCCTTTCGCGAACGTCGCTGACTTACACGGCGACGTTTCTGTTTGCACGTCACCATCGTATCGGCTATAATGAAAAAAGCGCAGAGGCCAGCGTCCCTGCCGGACACTGGCCTCTCGTAATGAGGATCAGCGATCAGCTTAGCGGGTCTTCGCCAATGTACGCATACAACGAGTGCAAATCCGTACCTGAACTTGTTGACCACTGGCCGTCATCAGCTTCGTCTTCTGAATATTGGGACGCCACATACGGTTCGTCCGCCGTTTTGAGAAACTGACATTGTGTCCAAATGAAGGTTTTTTACCACAGAGTTCACACATTGCCATAGTATTACACTCCGAAAGATACAATATTATTCATAATTATACTCTGTGAGACTATACCATATTGCATTCGCTTTGGCAAACCGCACCCAGAGACAGGGTAGACCATGGCAACGATGAAGGTAATCACCGACGGTGTAAGTGACATTCCATTTGAAGTGGCACGCGAACTCGAGATTGAGGTGGTGCCACTCCTCGTCCGTATTGACGACCGACTCTATCGGATTGGGATCGATATTAGCGAAGATCAGGTCTATGATCAGCTTTTTAATAGCCACGAGCGGGTTGAGATCGTTAAGCCAACGGCGACGACTTTTGAACAACTCTATCGTAGCCTGCTTGGACGCTACGATTACGTCTTTTCGATCCATCTCAGCCAACATCTTGGCTCTATTTTCAGCGAAGCTCTGGCCGGACGTTCACGCTTACCCGCTTCAAGTACCAGGATCGAGGTGATCGACAGCAAATTGGCCGGTATGGCACTCGGTTCGATAGCAATTGCGGCTGCAAACGCGATCCGGGAAGGTATGTCTCCGGCTGAGGTCAAGGAACGGATTGGACAAACGATTCGCCACACCCACACAGCCTTTTTCGTAGATACTATGGAATATCTTGAACAGAGTGGATTACTGACCTTCGGCGGTTCGCTGATCGGTTCGATGCAACGCATTAAGCCTCTCATGATCCTTGATGAGGGCGAAATTGTGCCGTATGAGCGAACCCGCACCCGTGCGAAAGCGATTGAAGGTCTATTTACCTTTGTTGAGGATTTTCCTCACGTTGAAGGGGTGATCATTCACTACGCCACCACCCCTGAAGATGTAGAGAAACTGTTAGAGAAGCTTGATCCGATCTTCCCCCGTGATCGGGTTCAGGTATCGCGTATGGGACCGGCGATTGCGGCCTGCCTTGGCCCTGGTGCAATGGCAGTAACTGCGTTTGAAGGCTACAATGAGGCATGACCGAGGCTGAGCGACAGCAAGTAACGGCGCTCGGTAAACTGCTGGCAGCCGAGCGCCGTGATGGATGCGCAAACCGAGTGGCGAGCGATGGCCTGATGACGTATCTGAAGCAATGGTCGGCAACCGCAGCGAGTGCCGCTCATCTCCCTGCCGTCCAACGTGCTATCGGTCGGCTGGTTGGCTACGATAGGATGACTGTTGCCGAGCGTGAGCAGGCGTTGGCGGAGGCCATCGAAGACCTGCGTTCACTCTTTCGTGCTGGCAATAGGTCGGAAACTACCACATCCATCACGCCGCCGTCAAACGAGCCAGTACCGCGATTAGCGAACGTTTCAAACGCTTCATCGGCTACCCGTTCTTCCAGTTCACGACAGTCGCGCCGGCAAACGGCACAGATGATGAAACAACCATTGGCCGATCTTGAACTCGATTCACCACTGGAACAGATTGCCGGCGTTCAGTGGCGACTGGTGGCCAGCTTTCGTCGGCTGGGTGTCCGCACGATTCGCGATCTGCTTTACCATTTTCCCCGTCGCTACGACGATGTCAGCAATCGACGGATGATCGGCGAATTGCAGATTGGTGCCGAGGAAACCGTGATCGGTGAAGTCACCGATGTGCGTACCATCGGTACCGGCCCCAAGTTGCGCGTGCGGGTTGAGGTGAGTGATGAAACCGGTTCCATCGATGCGATCTTTTTTAATCAACGCTGGATCGCACAGCAAATCCGGGTCGGTCAGACCATTGCCCTGAGCGGAAAAGTTACTACTTTTGGCGGCAAACGGCAATTTAGTAGTCCACGCTGGGAACGCTATACTCCCGATCCCGATGCACTCTTACACACCGGACGGCTGGTACCGATCTATCCACTGACCCAGGGTTTGCATGAAAATCAGGCCCGCCGCTTTATCAAGCAGGTCGTCGATGAGATGACGCCGCGAGTCGTTGATCATCTTCCACCAGCCCGTCTTGCCCAGGCTCGCTTGCTCCCTCTTGGCGAAGCATTGGCGCAGATACACTTCCCGTCAGATAAGAAAAAACTCGATGATGCACGTCGGCGACTCGGCTTTGATGAGTTTCTCTTTATTCAGATCGGTGTCTTGCAGCGTAAACGACTCTGGCAACAAGAGATGGGCTATACATTTACCATTGATGAAGAGGTTCATGCTGAGCTTCAGCGCTTGTTGCCATTCCAGTTAACAACAGCCCAACAACGGGCTATCAGCGAGATATTTGCCGACTTGCGACGTCCATCGCCAATGGCTCGCCTCTTGCAGGGTGATGTTGGTAGCGGGAAAACGGTAGTCGCCGCCGCAGCACTGCTACAAGCTGTAGCCAATGGCTTTCAGGGCGCCCTCATGGCGCCAACCGAAATTCTAGCTGAACAGCATGCGAAAAATTTAAAACACCTTCTCAGTAAAGTACGTGTCCCGCGAAAAGCTACTCCAACGACATCTCCTTCATATCAGCAGGCCGACTGGCGTGCGTTGCTTGATGCAGAGGAGAGGGCAAAGCTCGCCGAGACGGTAGCAATCCTCGGAATGACCCCAGAGGAAGATATGGACGGTCATGGTGTACGGGTGGCCTTGCTTACCGGTAGCATGGGTATGCGCGAGCGGCGGCAAGTGCTCGAAGGTATTGCACGCGGCGAGATTGACCTGGTGATCGGTACCCACGCCCTTATTACCGAGACAGTACAATTTGCCAATCTAGGCCTGGTCGTGGTTGATGAACAACATCGTTTCGGCGTGGAACAGCGGTTGCGCCTGAAGAACAAGGGCTACAATCCGCATATGCTGGTGATGACCGCCACTCCTATTCCACGCACCTTGACACTGACGATCTACGGTGACCTTGATGTATCGGTGCTTGATGAACGACCACCTGGCCGTCAGGAGATTCGTACCCGCGTTGTTAGCCGATCAGAACGGGAAAAAGTGTATCGTCATATTCGGAAGCAAGTGGAGGAAGGAAGGCAGGTTTATGTCATCTGCCCACTGGTGGAGGAGAGCGAAAAACTCGATCTCCCCTCGGCGGAAGAGATGTATGAACGACTCCAGCACGAGGTCTTTCCCGACCTAAAAGTAGCGCTCTTGCACGGAAAATTATCGGCGCGCGAGAAAGATGATGTGATGCGGGCATTTCGCGCACATCAGTACGACATTCTGGTGGCAACTGCTGTGATCGAAGTTGGAATTGATGTTCCCAATGCCACCACGATTGTCATCGAAGGAGCTGAACGATTCGGTTTAGCCCAGTTACACCAGTTCCGAGGGCGCGTTGGACGTGGCAACCATCAGAGTTACTGCATTCTGATCAGTGATAGCAACAATCAACAGTCGAGAGAACGTTTAGCTGCTCTGGAGCAGACCACCGATGGCTTCAAGTTGGCCGAAATCGACCTGCAATTACGGGGTCCGGGCGAGTTTTTTGGTACCCGTCAGAGTGGGACTCCCGACTTGAAGATGGCGCGCCAGGGTGACACCCGCTTGCTGACCGAAGCGCGTGCGCTGGCAGACGCTATTCTCGCCGATGATCCAGAACTGAAACGTCCTGAACACGAGCTGCTCCGTCGCAAGGTGAATGAGTTTTGGGCGGCGGCGATGCAGGCTGGTTAGCCTAGTAAGATTGACCAGAGTACACATAGGAAACATTCGAGGTCACTTCATGCAGGATCAGATTATCGATATGCCTAAAGCGTTAGGTGAAGCGCGCCTGCTGAAATGGCTGGTGCAGGTGGGTGACACAATCACGCCAACAACTCCGTTGGCGCGTCTACTGACCGACGATGCCGAATGGGTGATACCGGCTCGATGGAGTGGGGTGGTGGTTGAACACCTAGTCAGGGAGGGTGAATCTATCGCGGCCGGTAGGGCGCTAGCACGCTGTACGGCACCGCCGCGGCTCCGGGCTACACCGCTCGCCCGCCGTATGGCAGCAATGTTGGGCATTGATCTAACGAAACTGACCGGCAGTGGCCCGGCCGGTCGTATCGGGCGTGCCGATGTGATCAGAGCAGCCGACCGATTTACCACTACACCTGTTCCGCATGCGCCCCCACAACCAGCGACACCGGCTACCGTACCCTCGTCTATTGCTTCAGAGACCGATTCTGCGTATGGCGCAGAAACAGCAGCGATCACGACTTCCGTAATCTTACCAAAAGTTACGTTCTCAGAACTGATCCCGGTGGCCAGTGTGACTGTTGCCGTTAATCTCCAACCGTTGCTGCAACGTTGTGCCGGGCAGTCGGCAGTGTTTGCGGCGTATGGTCTGCAAGCCACCCCGCTGAGCGCACTGATCGCCGCCGCCGCCAGCATCTTTCCGCTTCATCCTCTGATCAATGCAACCTGGAGCGATACAGCTATCGTTATCCGCCACCGGTATCACGTTGCCGCTGGCCTCCCTGACGGACGGTGGGTATTGATTCGTGATGCCGGTGATCTTACCGAACGTGGCATTGCACGAGCACTCAGTCGTGAAGAGCACGACCTGCAACCGGCAACATGCGCTGTTGCCATAACCACCGACTGGTGGCGTTTGATGCCACCGCTACCAGGAACAGCCGTAGCGATTACGCTGAGCGAGGCGCGTTTACAAGCGGTCGCCCTGACCGAGACCAGTTTGCAGATCGGTGCTGTTGCCCAGCTTAGTGTATGCTACGATGCACGAATTCTTGACCATCCTACCGTCATGGCTTTCCTCACCGATCTGTGTCACCGGCTTGGATGTCAGACTGTCTAGCGCTATACCTGGTTAGAGAGTGGGTGAATATTCCCTTCCCGATCATCATCATACTTTTCCTCTCACGGCAGTATGCGGGCCGGAGGCCCGCGCACCCAGGTATTTCCACCTAAACGACTGTTCATGGTTGCCTCACAATTACGCAAAACCTTCACTCTTTTACCAGCACAACATAGTTGCAAGTGGTATAATCTGGTTGTCAGACTGGAAAAACCAGGAATAAGAATAATCGATCCGAGGGGGTAAAGCCCATGGCGAACAAGAAGCAGCGGATCGGCGTGCTTACCAGTGGAGGCGACGCGCCAGGCCTCAATGCCGTCATCCGTGCAGTCGTCAAGTCGGCGTCTAGTCTCGGTTGGGAAGTGATCGGTATTAATGACGGATTTGAGGGTTTATTAGGTACAAAAAGCTACCGTGTGCTGACAAATGCGGATGTTCAGGGACTGTTGCCACGCGGTGGTACGATCTTACGTACCACTAATAAAGGGCACTTTGGGCCACGACGGAGCGATGAACTTTCTGAATCGGACCCGTATGTGCGCGCCGTCAGAGCCATTGAAGAACTCGGACTGCGAGCGTTGATCACCATTGGCGGCGAAGGAACACAACGCATAGCCCTCGAACTGTACAAATTGGGCGCTCCGGTTATTGGGGTTCCAAAAACGATTGACAACGACCTCGCCGGAACCGATCGTACATTCGGCTTCGACACAGCGCTACAAGTCGCTACCGACGCGATTGATCGCCTGCACACGACGGCTGCCAGCCACAATCGCGTGATGGTCCTTGAAGTCATGGGGCGCCATACCGGTTGGATTGCGCTTCACGCTGGATTAGCTGGTGGAGCCGATGTCATTCTCATCCCGGAGATTCCATTCTCGATGGAGCGTGTCGTCGAGAAGGTAATGATGCGTGATCAGCAGGGAAGTGCATTCAGTATTATTGTGGTTGCGGAGGGTGCACGACCGCGCGGTGGGAGTGAAATGTACGTCGCTGAAGGTCGTTTAGGCGGAATCGGGCATTGGGTAGGGGAACAGCTCGAGAAGCTGACGGCTAAAGAGGTGCGGGTCGTTGTGCTTGGACACCTACAACGTGGGGGTTCACCATCGCCGTATGATCGGCTACTCTCAACCCGTTACGGAGCCGCCGCTGTGCAAGCAGCCGCACGCGGTATCTACGGCGAAATGGTAGCACTCCGTGGTCAAGACATCGTGACGGTGCCGTTAGATGAGGCCTGCGGCCACTTAAACCGGGTACGTCCGCATAGCGATCTGGTACTCTGCGCACGTAGTTTGGGGATCGTGTTTGGTGATGAACTCTGATGTCGCCCACGATGTCGGCAACAGAGCGAAGGTAGTACGCGATGATTCGTTACGAAATTGCTGCCACGACGGTAACAACTGCACCGCCAGAGCGTGTGCTGGCGGTGCTCGACGATTTTGGTAACTGGCCGCGCTGGATGCCATCGTTAGAACGAGTACGCATTGAGTTGCCACCGAATGAACGACCACGCACCGGCTATCGTTTCAAATTGCACGGCATGTTTGTCCATGCCGAGATGGAAGTGATTGACTATACGCCACTCAGCCGAGCAACGCGCTTTCGCATTAGTTTTCCGCCTTTTCAGGGTATTAATCGCTGTCGGCTGGTACCGTTGAGTGATGGTCGGTATCGAATTGAACGGTTAGATCAGTTGGAATTGCCCGATCTGGTGGCACATCTGATCGATGCAACCCAGCGTAAACGCTTTGAGAAGCTAGCACTGGAATTTCTCCACGCTTTACGCCGTGAAGTTGAACAGACACCAAATGCAACCGTCTCATCCACTCCACCAACTGGCTGATCAGATTGAGCAGGCCGGTCTTTGCGTACCAGTGGCAATGCTCTTACACATCGTTGCACCGCTCGATGTTGTGTGCAGTCAGACGGTGCAAACAGTTGCACCGTTCCTGCACGGTACGCGCTGGGCTTCGGTGATCGATGCGCTCACCGTTCCTGACCACTGGCCAGCGCTGCGTGATCTGTTACAGGCACGTTTACACAAGGAAGAATAAGCTATCAGGGGTGAGGAAATAGTCCTTACTTTGATAGTGGGTTTCTTCGCTGACGGAAAGGCAAGTGCAGACAATTCTCACCAGCACACCCTTGCCCCATGCACACACGTGTGGGGAAGCGAGGGGGAAGGGTAGAACCCGCCCCTACCGCTGTGGTAACGGGCTTGATCGGTGCGATAACGAAAGTCGCCGTAGACGTTCTTCAGAGCGAGAAGCAGCACCTCCGCACGCATCGCGGACAGTTAGGAACCTGCCTCTTCTGCTCACGCTTCTTTTCTCTCCTCACCTTACCACTGCCAGGTAAGGAAAGAACGTTGAAAACCCTGAATAGTACTGCCAAACAATTGACAAAGCCGATCTGGTGGGTTAAACTCAATAGGAAATTAATCATCAGGCTGTAAAAGATTGCTTATCGGCGGAAGGAACACCAACTCATGACCTTGCCAGCAATCTTCTTCATCATTATTCTCGTTCTGGTCGTTGCACTGATCTGGCTTCATTATGCCCGTGTACAGGCTGGTCGTGTGCCAGAACGACGGCCGTTTCCTGCACTAGAGGTACTGCAAGCAGCCCTTGCCCGCAGTGCAGAGACTGGAAGACCGGTTCATCTCTCGCCTGGCGCCAGCACGATTGGAGCTGGTGAAGGGCAACGGGCCAGCACTGCCGAGTTGCTGGCCGGTTTGAATGTTATTGGACGGGCAGCCGAACAAGCTGCTGCTGGCGGGGCTTCTATTGTCGTTAGTTCGGCTGATGCGGTTGCACATCTGGCGTTACGTGGGGTGGTGCGCCAGTCGTACCGATCGTTTGGGCAAGAGCAGTCGTTTAATGCGCGTCAGATTGAGCTGTGGGCGCATGGCGATGCGATGGCTTATACGGCTGCTGTGGCAGCCATTTATGATCGAACTCCCTTGGAGGCCAGTTTACTGACTGGTGCTTTTGGTCAGGAGGTATTATTAGCCGCCGAGACCGGTGCTGAGCGTATGCTCCCACAGGTTTTGGGGGGGACTCATCCATCAGCATTAAGCTTGATGGCAATTACCACCCCACACATGTTGATTGGGGAAGAAATTTACGCCGCTGAAGCATACTTAACTCCTACTTCAACACCCCAGGCTCGTCTGTTAACCCACGATGCACTACGCACCGTGGTTATCTGGCTAATGCTGATCGCTTTTGGGTATGGTTTTGTCCGTATCGCCTTCGGATGGCCTGCCTTAGCGGGATGGTGAGTTCATGTCGTCGCCACTGCGTAACCCTCGCCAACTCATTACAGTGTTAATTGCCGGTGTAAGCGGACTGATTGTGTTACTCGATTTTGTTGGCGCCGGTCCGGTAGTTCGTGTTCTGGCAACAGTGCTCGTGCGCTGGGCAGCCTTGATTACAGCTATTGCAGTGGTGATAGGGATATTCAGTGTCTCCCGTGCCCACCTGCGACACATTCAGATGCGCACCCCAGAGGCTGGCTATAGTTTGGTTCTGCTTACCGGGATGATAATTGTCATTGTGGCTGGTATTCTCTACCCGACGCGCACAGCAACAGGTCTTGCATTACCGGCAACCCTGGCTGCGATCCCAATCCGCACTGTCTTTCGCCTGATTTACGAACCACTTGCCGCTAGCCTGTTGGCCTTGCTTACGTTTTTTGCCCTTCGCGCCATGCTACGCGCTGTTCGTAGCGGTCGGGCAGAAGCTATCTTTGTCGTTGTAGTGGCACTGCTTGCGTTGATTCTTCAATTGCCACTATTAGCTGTAATACCGGTAATTGGGCAAGCTGTCCAATGGCTCAATGACTATCTGGTCGCGGCTGGCGCACGAGGCCTTTTACTGGGTTCGGCTATTGGCGCACTGGTAGCCGGGATTCGTCTGCTCATTGGTTTTGATATGCCGTATGCTGATCGTTGAGACGATCGGCACAGCACGCTAATGCCTTATGGAACACTTACCGCCATGGCTTCGCAACGTACCACTGCCCCCTCCGCCAACCGACGCTGATGAGACGCCGGACTGGTTGCGTGGTATTGACAGTTTTACGCCGCCACCATCAACAGCGGCGCGCACACCTGATTGGTTGACAGAACCGGCAGAGCAGGCGGAGGCAGCCAGTATTCCCGATTGGCTGGCTGAACTACAGGCTGAGGTGTCCGATCCACTGGCCGGGTCTGGTACGCCGCCCCCCTGGATCAGTGACGTAAAACCAGAACCTACTGCTGAACGACCATCAGCCTTTGGTACAGCCGATTGGTTACAAGGTTTAGAGAGTAGATCACCAGCGGAGTCATCCCTGTCCTCTGAACCACCACCAACGACGACCTCGCGCTTGCGAATGCCGGTTGGACCAACCGATTGGCTACGCAGCATGGGGCACGAAGAGGAGGTCGAATCCGCAGCCCAAGAACCGGCAGCAGAAGAGGCTTACCTTGATCTCGATAGCGGTGTCCCAGATTGGCTACGCGAATTGAGTGAAGAGGAGATCACGCAGGCATTAGCCACTACGACGCCTGAACCATCATTGAATGTAGCTGAAGCAGAAACTCCTTCCGAGCCGGAAATGGCTGATTGGCTGAGTGAACTAGACCGCTTAGCCACTGATACTAAGTCCCCGGCACCCGATTGGTTGCCAGAGGGGACTGCAAATGACGAGACGATCCTGGCAACCAACGAGCCCGAATGGTTAACACTAGATCAACCGTTACCTCCCACGCCATCTGCCCTCGATTTACCACCATGGCTACAGAACATTGCTGGCGATGAACCACCTGCTGCACCCGGCTCAGTACGTCTTGATCTACCGTCCTGGTTACTTGAAGAAGATGTCCCTTCATCACCAACGGTTGCACCCGATGCCTCAACATTATTGGCCGACAGCAATGTTATGCTCCCACCGAGCGGTGCTGTTGATCAAGATATTCCAGGCTGGTTGAAAACGGAACCTCCTGCATCCGTACCAGAATCATCAGCCGACATTCCAACCTGGCTACGCGAATTAGAGTCTACTGAGCAGGCAGAACAAGGGGCTACAGAATCTGAGGCACCAGCCTGGATACAAGAGACCGAAGCCCCTGCTGCCGAGGCGCCTGACTGGTTGCAAGAGGCTGAACCGCCGACCAGTGATGTGCCCGACTGGTTGCAAGAGGCTGAAGCCCCTGCCACTGACGTGCCTGCCTGGTTGCAAGAGGCTGAAGCCCCCGTCACTGACGTGCCTGACTGGTTGCAACAGGCTGAAGCCCCTGCTACTGACATACCTGACTGGTTGCAAGAGGCTGAACCAGCTACCGCCGAGGCACCTGACTGGCTGCGAGCGGCTGAACCGCCGACCAGTGATGTGCCTGACTGGCTGCAAGAGCAACAGGCTGAAGCCCCTGCTACTGACGTGCCTGCCTGGTTGCAAGAGCAACAGGCTGAAGCCCCTGCTACTGATGTGCCTGACTGGTTGAAAGAGGCTGAACCGCCGACCAGTGATGTGCCTGCCTGGTTGCAACAGGCTGAAGCCCCTGCCACTGACGTGCCTGCCTGGTTGCAAGAGGCTGAAGCCCC
>JAGHYT010000107.1:0-14437 GCA_017743535.1 Chloroflexus sp. | reverse complement strand
GCGCGGGCCACTGGCCCGCATCGTGCAGGGCCTGGGAGCGCGGGCCACTGGCCCGCATTGTGAAGTATCCGAATGGTTGCGCATTTGGAATGACCACTTTGTACACAGACGAGCCTGATCGGAAATTCCGGATTTTTGATCAGGCGCTGGGTTGACGATCTCGTAGATAGTTTCTTGTGTTATAATTGCGATTACAACAAAATGAATGATTGAGTAGCGCTGAGGTGCATCATGGATCATCGGCGGGTCAGTGGGGTTTTGCTCCATCCATCCTCATTGCCAGGACGGGGTGGGATTGGTGATATTGGGGATGCAGCATACCGGTTTGTCGATTGGCTGGTAATGGCAAAACAGCGACGCTGGCAGATTATGCCCCTGGGGCCAACCAGTTATGGCGATTCACCGTATGCCGGTTTATCGGCGCTGGCCGGGAATCCGCTCTTGATTTCGCTCGAACAACTAGTACGCAATGGATGGCTTGATGAAGGAGCACTCGATGGTGCTCCGGGTGGCGATGGTGATTGGATCGATTACGGAGCAATTATTCCCTGGAAGAAGATCCGCCTGGAATGGGCATTTGCCGGATTTCTTGCCCACGCTGGTGCCGGGCAGCGGGCCGACTTTGCACGCTTCTGCGCGGAACAGCGGTCATGGTTAGATACGTTTGCCCTCTTTGCCGCTTTGAAGGAGGCCTACCGCGGCGAGCCGTGGAATCGGTGGGATGAAGAGTTGGCGCGACGTGATCCGGCGGCATTGGCCGAGGTGCAGCAGATGTTGGCCGACCGGATTCGCTTCCAGCAGTTCTTGCAGTGGGTCTTTTTCCGCCAGTGGATGGAATTGCGCCAGTATGCGAACGAGCGAGGTATTCAGATCATCGGCGACTTACCAATTTTTGTCGCCTTTGATAGCGCTGATGTGTGGGCCAATCCCGAACTATTTTACCTCGATGATAGCGGAAATCCGACCGTTGTTGCTGGGGTGCCGCCAGACTACTTCAGTCCTACTGGTCAGCGCTGGGGAAATCCGCTCTACCGCTGGGATCGGTTGGCCGAGCGTCAGTATGACTGGTGGGTCGAGCGTTTCCGCGTCCTTTTTAGCCTGGTTGATATTGTACGGATCGATCATTTTCGCGGTTTTGCCGCCTGCTGGGAAGTACCGGCCCAAGCCGAAACAGCACTTGAGGGGCGCTGGTCGCCTGGCCCTGGTGCGGATCTCTTTGCAACAGTGCAATCACAGTTAGGCGCATTACCGATTATTGTCGAAGACCTGGGTCTGATTACCCCCGATGTCGAGGCATTACGTCAGCAGCTTGGCTTCCCCGGTATGGCAGTGCTTCAGTTTGCCTGGGGTGGCGATGCCACAAGCAGCTATCTACCGCACAACTACAGTCGTGATTTGGTCGTCTATACCGGAACCCACGATAACGATACGACAGTTGGTTGGTGGGCAATCCTCGATGAACGCACCCGACAGCACGTGCGGGATTACCTGGGAGCACGTGATGAACATATCGCGTGGGATTTTATCCGGGCGGCGTTGATGTCGGTTGCTGACACGGCGATTATTCCAATGCAAGATATATTGGGGTTGGGTTCGTGGGCGCGTCTCAATTTGCCGGGGCGAGCCGAAGGAAATTGGGCGTGGCGAATGCGTCCTGACCAGATCAATAGTGATCTGGCTTATCGTTTAGGCTATCTGACCGCACTTTATGGGCGAGGGTAACACGGCTTTGTACGGCACACAGGTGCGGTTCGCGAACCGTGCCTGCGCCGTTGAAAAGCGTTACGGGACGGCTTGAAAAGCCGCCCCGTGTAGAAACAGAGCACTTGATCCAGAAGGTTCTTTTAATCTAGATAAGCGTGTAGTCGCTGTCCAACGCTTGGATGACGCAGGCGGCGTAATGCCTCAGCCTCGATTTGGCGAGTACGCTCACGGGTAATACCGAACGCTGCCCCTACCTCCTCGAGCGTGCGCCGTTGCCCATCGAGCAAGCCATAACGTAACTGAAGAATCTTGCGTTCACGTTCAGGCAATTCATTGAGCGCAGCCGTTAACTCGGCGTGCAGCATTTTCTGCTCGGCGATCTCGATTGGCGAAGCCACTGTTTCATCGGCTAGTGTTTCGCTGACCCGGCCTTCTTGCTCGCTGTTAAGCGGTTGTTCCAGTGAAATAGGCTGGGTTGAGGCCCGCAGCAGACGCTTTACTTTGCGCACGCTCATATTCAGGGCATGCGCCAACTCTTCGGCGGTTGGCTCACGCTCTAGCTCCTGTTCCAGACGGTAGATGGCACGGCGCAGATGAACAATCGACTCACTCAGATGCACCGGAAGGCGAATCAGCCGGCTTTGCTCGGCAATTGCCCTCGTGACCGCCTGGCGGATCCACCATGTAGCGTAAGTGCTAAACCGATTACCTTTCGTGTAATCAAACTTCTCGACCGCACGCATCAGGCCGATATTGCCCTCTTGAACGAGATCCATGAAGGCCATCGGGCTGCCGATATACTTCTTAGCCACGCTTACCACCAGCCGCAAATTGGCCTGGATCAGGCGACGACGTGCCTCTTCACCACGGGCCATCTCCATTTCAAGCCGCATGCGCTCGCGGTCGTTAGCAAACTGTTCAGCTTTCAAACGTTGCCGCGCCTCTTTACCACGACTGTACTGCCGGGCCAGTTCAACTTCTTCTTCGGCAGTAAGTAGCGGTACCTGCCCAATCTCTTGCAGATAAAGCTGTACCGAGTCTTCGACCGGCTCAATATCGCCCTCTTCCACGAGATCATCGAGCTGTTCAAGGTTTTCAAGCTCGAGGTCTTCGGGAGTGAGTTCGACTTCGCCATCCCACTCAGCATCGAGTTCGGTGGCCTCAGCGGACAATTCCGGTTCAATTTCACTGTCGGCTGCGTGCTTCTGAGGGAAGGCTCTCACGGCAGTACTCCTTAACATCTTCCGGTTAGCGGCAACGATGTTCTTAACATTCCTTGCGAGGCGTTAATAGTTTTCTATCTGGATATACGCCTCCTCAAAGATTTCGGATGTGTATATTTTCGATCTTTGCACAGATTTTGTCAAGGGTATGAACAGACTAATTTTGCGCCAATTTTCGGGCGTGAGCGTCTATCGTCTGCCCGGTCTGACTGCGTGGCGGTAGTGCAGCCAGCTCGACAACTGCCGGACCAATCTCATCGGGGCTAAGGAGACCGGTACGAACCTCTGGTACAGTCGTGCGAACCATGAAGGTATCGGCAAAGCCTCCTGGATGGACGATGTTGACGTTGATCCCAAACCGACGCAGGTCTTTGGCCATAACGCGGGCCAGACCGTCAACACCGGCTTTTGCAGCGTAGTATGTGGCAAAACCGGGAACTGCAATGCGGTCGAGTGGTGCTCCGATCACGATGATATTGCCTCCACCTCCTTCAATCATCTGCGGGATCACTGCCTTTGCGCTGAGAAACACGCCCTTCAACAGCGTATCCACTACAGCATCCCATTGTTCTTCGGTCGTTTCCTGAATAGGAGCACGTAACCCAATCCCCGCCGCAGCAACCAGGACACGAATTGGCCCAAAGTGATCGCGGGCCTGACTCACCGCACGATCAAGCTGGTCACTCGCACGCACGTCAGCCGTTAATCCCAAGGCTCGCTGTCCGTTTTCTTCGATCAGCCACACCGTTTCGGCCACTTCATCGGCACTACGTGCCAGAACTGAGACCATCGCACCGGCACGGGCCAACGCTAATGCGCTTGCCCGTCCAAGACCACGTCCACCGCCGGTGACCAGTGCATGAATGCCGGTTAGTGTCATCACAGTTGTCCTTTCGTCGAGTATTTGCAAATGTTTTGCACAGTACACTATGGTTATACCACACTTTGGAGGAGCGTGAGGAGTGAACAGTGAGCGAGGTAGGGATTTTCAAAAAGTTTACCTGCCTGGTGGAGATGATGGAAAAGAAAGTATGTGGGAAAGCCAGGTGAGCGGAGGAGAGGCGGATCCTTAACCCATTGGCAGCGCGTGCGGAGCAGTAGGTAGTGAGTTCTACTCTACCCGCCTACCCCCCGCTTGCGGGGGGGCATGGGGGTTGGAAAATCGCGAAGAGAAGATGAGTTATAATGCACTGCAAGTTTCCGTTCTTGATGGTTCACAACATGCTTACGAGAGACGAACTATGCTAGATGTGCTGCCATTGCCAACCGCCTATGCGCCGGAGGGTGGCCTGGTGCAGTGTAATCGTTTGTGGTTAGAGCTATGCGATGGCTCTGAACAACCGACTGATTTGACCGATCTGATTGATGCCTGCGCACAGATTCTGGCTTGGGATGAGCAAGCGATTAGAGCTGCCCGCCAATGGGTTGCTCTCCTCTCACCCGCTGATCCGCCGCTACAATTAGCAGCACCATTGCGACGTGATCAGTCACGTCATATGCTGGTTGTCATTCGGCGCAGTGAGACGGCACTGACAGCGCAAGCGATGGAGGTTACCGGTCTGCTGACAGCGCAGCGGGTCGCCCAACAGCAGCTTGAAGTCATTATGAGCGCACTCGATAGTCTGGAAGAAGGGTTTCTGCTTCTTGATGCTGACGACCGGATCGTCTTTTGTAATCGGCGCTACCGTGAATTGTACTCAGTCAGCGCCGATCTGGTTACGCCTGGTCGGCCTTTTGCCGAGCTGATTCGGATCGGCGCCGAGCGGGGTCAATACGCGGAAGCTATTGGGCGTGTGGATGAGTGGGTTGCCGAGCGATTGCAGAAACACGCTGAGCTTGCCCCCGTCGAGCAACATCTGGCCGATGGACGCTGGATTCGTATTGTCGAACGACGTACCCCTGATGGCGGTACGGTCGGGTTGCGAATTGACATAACAGAACTTAAGAAAGCAGAAGAGCTACGTCGACAGTTAGCGGTACGCGAAGAGATCATTGCTGCGCAGGCCGCCTTATTGGCCGAGTTGTCAACGCCACTTCTTGAAGTGGAGTCACGAGTATTGCTGGCGCCAATGGTAGGTGCCTTCGACAGCTCACGGGCAGCGACGCTGATCGAGTCACTTTTGCAGAAGGTACAACAACGTCAGGCCCGGCTTGTCGTGCTCGATGTTACCGGTGTGCCGGTGATCGACACACAGGTTGCGCATGCAATATTGCAATGTGCAGTTTCGTTGCGTCTGCTAGGTGCCCAACTCATTATTACCGGTATTCGGCCTGATGTTGCCCAAACGTTAGTCGCGCTTGGTGTCGATCTGAGCACTATCATTACACGCGCTGATTTGCGTGATGGTATTCAGTATGCGCTGCGGCGAATGCGACAGGAGGTCGAGAAGCGAAGTGAGTGGTAGGAAGTGGGAAAAGAGAGCTTGTTCAAAACCCCGGCTTTCTCATGAGGCTCGTACCGTGCATATGCGACCATTGCGTTAGGATGGACCAGCGTTCTGTTTCTATAGCCGCCGTGCCTTCCTTTCAGTAAAGCAGCGTCAGGCGATGTACGTGACGGGTAAGGTGGCGCCCCACCACACCTCCTCCCCCTTCCTCTCCCCGTGGAAGAGAGGAAGGGTGTTAGGGGGAAGGTGAGGGCTATACTGACCGTTCAAGCACAAAATGTGCAATCTCGATCAACGCCTGGCGGGCCTGTCCTGGGGGAAAGATGTTGAGATGGGCGATTGCCTGCTCAATATAACGCGCCGCTTCAGCCTGGGCAGCAGCCACACCACCGACTTCAATCACCTCCTGGATGACATCTGCTACTAATGCGTCTGGCGGTGGTGAGTAGTTTAATACATCACGCAACCGTTGACTGGAGGAGGCAGCAGTGGCATAGATGAGTGGCAATGTAATGGTTCCCTGGCGTAAGTCATTCCCCGCTGGCTTCCCAAGAGTGCGTTCGTCGCCGATAAAGTCGAGAACATCATCGATGATCTGGAAAGCCATGCCCAAATCGTAGCCGTAGCGTCCTAGAGCCGCGATCTGCTCGTCATTACCACCTCCGGCTACCATCCCTGCCTTGCAGGAAGCCTCAAACAGTGCTGCGGTTTTGGCGCCGGTTTTGTAGAGATACTGGCGCAATGCACGGTCAAACGGTTCAGCAACCGTAACCGGACTGAGTTCACCTTCGCAAATGGTTTGCACAGCTTCAGCGTAGAAGGTAATAATACGTGGATCAGGACCGCGTGCCATTTCAGCCGCAGCCAGCGCGAAAAAGTAGTCACCCACCATCAAGGCTACGTCGTTATCCCAACGGGCGTGAACGGTAATCTGCCCACGGCGACGATTAGCTCGATCGACCAGGTCGTCGTGCACAAGCGAAGCAGCATGGATCAGTTCGGCAGCCGCAGCAGGATGAATAACCCGTTCCAACTGATACTGCCCCAGTCGTGCAGCCAGGATGGCGAGTGCTGCTCGTAGCCGTTTCCCGCCAGAACGAACAGTGTGGGCGCCAGCAGCACTGATCACTGCAACACGCGAATGAGTACATTCGAGTAACCGCTGTTCGATAGCACCGAGATCGGCCAGGATGTCGGCTCGGTGAAAGATACCGGCCAGTCCACCGGCTATTTGTGGCGCAAGGTCACCGGCAATGCGATGACTCGATGTCGGTACGGTATGAACCTGAGAGATGAGTGTCTCTGACTGATTGAACGGTAGCTGGTAGCCGGCCATGCGGCTGTTCCTTCCTAGGATCGCCGAGCCGGTCTGGCGCCGGAGGCGACGACGATCCGGCGATTGTGGCGCATCTTGCCAGAGGTAAGACGAGATATTCTCGCCTTGTGATATTCACCACAATCTGAACTATAACATATTCACTGCGGCTGTCAAGTGAAATGTATTTCAATATAAATGTACCACAGATTGAGTGTGAATGGGGGAACAATATCAGACATTCGCCGGAATACAAAAATGACATTATCTTATTACGTCATCCCTGGGGGTGATAGGACAGGTTAGAACAGATTGTCGAATGTCGTCATGTTACGGAAGATATGTGTATAATAGTCATTGGGAATCTTCGCACATCACAGCATTGATAGGCATCCAACGGATCGTGATGTGCGTATTATTACGAGAGGGTTGGCTGTGGCCCAACCGGCTAAATCGGTTAATCTGGAGCGACTGAGCGACGAAGCGTTAATGGAGTTGGTGGCTGCCGGTGATAGTGCAGCACTTGCACAACTCTACGACCGCCACGCACGCGCTGTATATGGGTTGGCTCTCAGGATGTTAGCGGCGGCTGAACCGGCTGAAGAGGTAGTACAAGAGACCTTTTGGCGCATTTGGAAGCGAGCAGCTACCTATCAGCGCAACAGTTCCTTCTTACCCTGGATGTTCGGGATTACCCGTAATCTGTGTATCGATGAGCTACGTCGGCGACAGGTACGTCCCGTAGCCATCGGGGATGATGAAGAAATCCTGTCAGTGCTAACCGATCAGCAGCAAAACGTTGAGCAATCGACCCTTGAGGCTGAACGGCGCCGGCTGATCACCAGCGCATTAGCCGATCTGCCGCAAGACCAGCGTGAAGTTATTGAACTGGCCTATTTTGGGGGGTTGTCCCAGCGTGAAATCGCTGATCACTTGCAAAGTCCGTTAGGAACCATTAAAACACGTATCCGACTGGGATTACAGAAACTAAAGCAGGCGTTGCTTCACTACGGCATTGATGCAAACGATCACTAGAAGAGTAGTTGCATGCACGACTCCGACACAGAGCAAGAACAATCGCTACTTGCGGCAGCCGCGCTTGGAAGCCTCGATCCGACCGATCTGGCAGCTTTAGAGCAGGTGCTGGCCAGATCACCTACCGCACGATCAGAACTGGATCAGCTACGCGAGGTCGTGGCCTTACTGCCGTATGCCGCACCACCGATAACACCTCCGGCCCATGTGCGCGCCTTGTTGATGGAGCGGATCGCAGCCGATCAGGCCGCTCGCCGGTCGTCAAAATCTGCATCTTCTCCCAGTCGCACCAGCCGGCCAATGTTGGCGTCACTGTTCAGCCTGACGGTAGTCATTGTGTTATTGGGATGGTTCACATTTACCTTACAACAGCAGGTAATAGCGATAAACGAAACGAATCAGCGATTGCTAGTAGCAATAGAACAGCTCCAGGCCTCCGTGACCGCCGGTGAGGAACGCCAGTCCCAACTGACAACACAACTTGCTTCTTACGAACAGCAGTTGGCGCGTTTGAACGAACAGATCGCTCAGGAACGGCTATTAGTTTCGTTCGTGAGTGCCCCTGGCGTGGCAACCCGCGAGCTGCGTCCAACCCGTGGTGATCTTGCTGCGCGAGGTGAGATGTATATGTACCCCGGCGAAACACAGGCGGTCGTGATATTCAGTGGCTTGCCTCCGCTGGAACCCGATCGCATCTATCGTTTCTGGTTAAGTGATGGGGTACAGCGAATTGCAGCCGGTTCGTTTCAGGTTGATGCAACCGGACTCGCGACATTGATCATTACCGCACCCCGCGAGGTGAATGCTTTCACCGAAGTTATGGTTACGGTAGAGCCGGTAACTAATCCGACACCGGATGCGGTTGAGGTTATTTTGACAGGGACGTTATAGAGTGTGCAGAGTAATGGGTACTTTCCTGAAGAATCTCTGCCGCTCCTCTATTATACTTTCATCTGGCAGGCGACGTTCACGGGTCAACGGCACATATGAGCAATGAAAAAACCCGCTCTTGGTAAAGCGGGTATCTGGATGGCGACTCCGAGTGGGCTCGAACCACCAACCTTCAGCTCCGGAGGCTGACGCTCTATCCAGTTGAGCTACGGAGTCATTTCGTCCTAAAGTATACTCGATAGTCTGTTCCCTGTCAATGTGAGGAGGAAGGTTGTGCAACTCCTGAAGCGAGTAGTGGGTTGGATTGCCGTTGTCGTCGGGGTTGGCATACTGGGGCTAGGGCTAAGTATTCCGATTGATGCCTTAATTGGCAGGGGACGAGTAGAAGCGCTCACCAATACAACGATACCAGGACCGGCTGGCTCCATCCGGGCCTTCGTCGTCGAACCGACCACACCCGGCCCCCATCCAGCAGTCATCATGATTCACGAGTGGTGGGGTTTGCGCCCGGACATCATCGAAAAGGCTACTGCGCTGGCTGCCGATGGTTATCTAGTCGTTGCTCCTGATACCTTTCGTGGCGCCAGCACAACCTGGATCCCTAGGGCGATCTATCAGGTCTCCACCACCCCACCAGAACAGGTACAGGCCGATCTCGATGCCGTCTTTAGCTGGCTGACCGCACGCGCTGATGTGATAGCCGACCGGATTGCTGTAATCGGTTTCTGTTATGGTGGACGAACTTCTCTGCTCTATATGTTACACAATCCGGCCGTTGCTGCTACCGGTATCTTCTATGGAATGGCAACAGTTGATCCATCGGCACTACGTCAGATTCGGGGACCGGTACTCGGTATCTTTGGCGGAGCCGATGCCTCTATTCCGCTAAGCGAAGTAGAACAGCTTGAGCGCAATTTACGGGCGGCAGGAGTTTCAACTCGCTTTGTAATTTTTCCTGATCAGCCGCATGCCTTCGTTGGTGGTATCGATTCAATTAACGCCGGTGGGGCAGCCGGTGAAGCCTGGCAGGTATTACGATCATTTCTGGCCGAAGCGCTGAAAGGTCAGATTCCCGCCGGACAGAAGTGGCCGGTTGAGATGCGCGCTACGCACGCGACGACGTTCGCTGGTTGGTTACACCATCGTTTTGTGTGTGGATGGTGAAAGATGTTTGCGCAGTCGGTGTTGCGTAGGTTCAGGTACGATGATAGGTTGACATGTGCTCACGCTCATTACCACGTGATGATGCAGCCTCTGTAACGTTTTCCCCTTCCTCTCCCATGTTGAGAGAGGAAGGGGGAAGAAATGGCCAGGCGTGCTTTAATGGAATTGCTCCTCTTCGGTACTTCCGGTCAGTGCCGTGGTGCTGATCTCACCACCAGCAATCACCTGAGCCACTTCATCGAAGTAACCGGTCCCAACTTCGCGTTGGTGGCGCGTCGCCGTATAGCCGTAGGCTTCTGCGGCAAATTCAGCCTGCTGTAACTCGCTGTAGGCAGCCATTCCCCGATCACGATAATTACGTGCCAGTTCAAACATGCTGTAGTTCAATGTGTGGAAACCGGCCAGCGTCACAAACTGGAACTTATACCCCATCGCGCCCAATTCGCGCTGGAATGCAGCAATGGTGGCATCGTCGAGCTTCTTCTTCCAGTTGAACGAGGGCGAACAGTTGTAGGCCAGCAGCTTACCGGGGAATTGGGCATGAATCGCCTCGGCAAAGCGACGAGCCTCTTCAAGATTGGGTTCACTTGTCTCACACCAGATCATATCGGCGTAGGGCGCATACGCCAGGCCACGGGCAATGGCCTGATCTAGCCCGGCTCGTACCCGGTAGAAACCCTCACTGGTTCGTTCACCGGTGCAGAAGGGTCGGTCGCGTTCATCAATATCACTGGTCAGCAGTGTCGCCGCATTGGCATCGGTGCGGGCGATAATAATAGTCGGCACTCCCATAACGTCGGCTGCCAGACGCGCCGCGACCAGATTACGAATCGCGGACTGGGTTGGGATCAAGACCTTACCACCCATGTGACCGCATTTCTTCTCTGAGGCGAGCTGATCTTCAAAGTGTACCCCTGCTGCACCGGCTTCAATGTACGCCTTCATAATCTCGAAGACATTCAGTGGGCCACCAAAGCCTGCTTCGGCATCGGCAACAATCGGCGCAAACCAGTAAATATCATTGCGTCCTTCACTGTGATAAATCTGATCGGCCCGGCGGAGCGCATTGTTGATATTGCGTACCAACTGTGGCCCAGAATTGGCCGGATAGAGGCTTTGATCAGGATACATCTGTCCGGCCAGGTTGGCGTCAGCCGCTACCTGCCAGCCGCTCAGATAAATTGCTTTCAAGCCAGCTTTGACCTGCTGCATTGCCTGATTACCGGTTAATGCGCCAAGCGCATTGATGTATGGCTCGGTATGCAACAGATTCCACAATCGCTCAGCTCCCATGCGGGCTAGCGTGTACTCAATCTGCACCGAACCACGCAAGCGATAGACATCTTCAGGCGTGTACGGACGCACGATACCGGCAAAGCGCGGCGTATTCCAACTGTCGGCAATCTGTTTGATTTGTGCGGCACGATCCATGTGCGTTCTCCAGTTTCTCCACTGAACATGACAAACGTGGTCAACAATCTACTGATAATGAGTAGTATAACACCTCGCGTTACGTGGTAGTTACATGCTTGTGAAATGCGATGCGAAGAACAGACTACCCTTCCCACGTTCGACCATAATTCTCGGTGAGTTTGTTCAGGATCGCCTGCTCGAGGTCAATCCCTAACAGATACGCCAACTGGAAGAGATAATTGGCGACATCGGCTAGTTCACCGGCCAGCGCCTCGCGATCACGCGGCTCATCGTGGAACTGAAAATGTTCGAGTATCTCTGCTGCTTCCACCGCAACCGAAATCGCGATATTACGTGGTGTTTGTGGGAAGATACTGTCAGGTGCATACCACCCCTTGTCGGTCACAAATCGGTTAATCGCATCGGTCAGTTCCGCAATACTCATTGCCATCGCTACTATCTCCTTTCGTCACGATCACGTTGTTTCATTGTAGAGCAAGAATGGTACAATATCTGAAAATAAACGGGTTTTGTCGGGCGTGCTGAAGGAGGACGAGCATGGTAACCGTCGAACAAATTGCCCAATACTGCGAACACGAAATTGCCCGTTTACAATTGGCCGGTGACCGCGAAGAGTTGCGGCGCCTGCAACTGGCAATTGGGGTGTTGATGCGGGCCGCCGAGCACGCCCGCGACCGTGAAACGGCAATGCGCTTTCGGATTCTCGCTGCACGCGCTGCCAATGCCCAAGAACTTATCGCTGGTGAAGATTAGGCCAACGTTGGCCCTAAGCCTGGGGAGCAATGACGTTCCATGAGTCGATTTGCGATTGAACTGGCTGATATTCAGTCAGCACGGCGGGCGCTGCGTGACATTATTCTCCCGACGCCAGTGCTCCCGGCGACCCGTCTGAGCGCTGAGCTAGGCGGGCCGATCTTTTACAAGGCAGAAAATACCCAGCAGAGTGGATCGTTTAAGATTCGCGGTGCGTATAACACGATTGTTCATCTTTCAGCCGAGGAAAAGCAACGAGGGGTCATCGCGCCATCTGCCGGAAACCACGCCCAGGGTGTGGCACACGCAGCACAATTGTTGGGTGTCAAAGCAACCATCGTGATGCCCGAACGGGCGCCACTGACCAAGGTGGTGGCAACGCGACGTTTGGGCGCTGAAGTGATTTTGTACGGCGCAACCTTCGATGATGCGGTCGCTTATGCCCACGCCCTCAAAGAAGAGCGCGGGTTGACCTACGTACATGCCTTTGATCACCCAAAAGTGATCGCCGGTCAGGGGACGATTGGGCTTGAGCTGGTAGAGGCATTGCCTGATCTCCAGCAACTGGTTGTTCCGATCGGTGGCGGAGGTCTGATCAGTGGAATTGCCCTGGCAGTCAAGACTCTACTGCCACACGTGCGGATCGTAGGGGTTCAGGCAGCCGGTTGTGCACCGGTGCCAGCCTCACTCGCTGCTGGTCGTCCGGTCATCGCCCCAGCCGCTCGTACCATTGCCGACGGTATTGCGGTCAAGCGTCCTGGCGATCTGACTTTACCGATGATCCAGGCATTGGTCGATGAGGTGGTGACGGTTGATGATGACGAGATCGTTATGGCTATTGCCCACGTCTTGCAGTACAGTCGGCTGGTTGTCGAAGGCGCCGGTGCTGCCGGAGTCGCTGCTCTGTTGAGTGGCAAAGTGCCGGTAAAACCACAGCAGGTAACGGCCACGATCCTCTGTGGTGGCAATATTGATGCCAATTTGCTGATGCGCGTTATCGAATATGCGCTGGTGCGTCAGGGACGCTATCTCTTGTTGCGCACCAGTGTTGATGATCGTCCGGGTGGGTTGGCCGGGCTGGTCAATCATGTCGCGTCAACCGGCGCCAGTGTTATGGATTTATTCCACCGCCGAGGTATGTGGCGCGTGCCGATTGACCGGGCCGGTGTTGAGTTAATTCTGGAAGTGCGTGACGAAGAACACGCTCAGATGGTTATTCAATCACTTGAACAGGCTGGTTATCACTGCGAACGTGAGCCGAATTGGCCAATTTGACGCCCGTCCACAGGCTTTTCAGCGTCGGGTATGCACAGGCGCCCGAATAAGGGCGACGTATGCGTCGCCCTTGCGCGCAGAGGAATACGCTATGACAACATTACGTGACGCCTTTGGTCAGCTTCGGCGTTTGCGTCTGGTAGAATTGCAGCTTCTGATCACGGTGCTCCTTTTCTTTGCCGCGGGCTATCTCCTTGTTGTGGTTGCCACCGGGCAAAGTGAACTACAGACTACTTTTGAAGGACTGCTGCGCATTCTCTGGCCATCAAGCCTACCACTCCTGCTCTTTCTTGCTATTTCTCTGGGTCTTTCGCTCCGTAGCCCAACTGCCGATCAGCTAATCTTACCACTGGTTGCGCTCCTTGCTGGTCTGAGCCTTATGATGACCGCCCGCCTTGAGCCAGGTTTGAACCAGATCGTGTTTTGCAGCAATGCTGCTGGTGAGCGTTTTCCGTGTTATGAAGGCATTGCGGCCAGACAGACCTTGTGGGTTACGCTCGGTACGCTGATTATGGCCACCGTCCTCTTTACTCCTCTCGACCAGATTTGCATCCGCTGGTTTCGCCATTCATTTATCGATGTGCTCGATCACTACCGCTACATGTGGTTGGCTCTCGGTATGATCCTTATCCTGGCAACATTTATTTTCGGTGTTGATCCAAACGCCAGTGGTGTGCGGGTCTGGTTCAACCTGGGATTCTTCTATTTTCAGCCCTCAGAACTGCTCAAAATTATTCTGGTCATCTTTATGGCTTCCTATCTCAATGAATATCGCGAGGCGGTACAATCAAGTTACCGACTTGGCCCTTTTACATTACCACCTCTTCCCTACTTAGTGCCACTGATGGGGATGTGGGGCATTGCAATGATGACAATCGTCTTTCAACGCGATCTGGGTGCAGCACTGTTACTATTTGGGGTTTTCTTGATCATGCTCTACGCTGCCACCAGACGTAGTCTCTACGTTGTTGCAGGTATCACTGCCTTTGCCGGTGGTGCCTATCTACTCTATCGTCTCTTACCAATTGTTGGCCTGCGCGTATCGGTTTGGCTCGATCCATGGGCGACCGCTCAGGGTTCAGGATACCAGATCGTTCAGGCCATCTACGCCCTCGCTTCAGGTGGTGTCTTTGGGGCAGGATTGGGGAGAGGAGTACCAGAGTACGTTCCAGCGGTGCACACCGATTTTGTCTTCGTCGCCATTGGTGAAGAGATGGGCCTGGCCGGAACCTTAGCGGTACTCATCGCTTATATGT
>JAGHYT010000011.1:0-51921 GCA_017743535.1 Chloroflexus sp. | reverse complement strand
CTGTAGTAATGTGCTGATATGCAAGACGATGGGTTCCATTCGCGCACTGAACGACGCGGGCCTCTGGCCCGCGCACCCAGGCAATCGTGTGGGTTGTGACGTTTTGAGCGCCTGGATGACGTTCCTCGCTCGTAGCTCTCCGTTCGTTCGCCAGGAAGGAGCGTTCATCATACCAGACAATGAAAACGCTCAAAAGCCCTCGTTACTGAACAACAATCAAACTGCACAGTCGTATTCGATATTCCGTCTCAAGACGGATTGACAGAATCGTCTGAAGAGAATACGCTTGAAGCTCAAGTCAGTGTGACAGTGGCGAAGCGAGGGTTTTAGAGCTTGTCTGAAGCATGCTCTTAAGAGCGTGCTGGGCAACAAACGGTTGACAGGCCCTACCTCCTCCAGTTCTCTTTCTCGCTTACGTTGCGATAGGAAGGTATGATGCAGGTAAACTCTTGCTTCGCCACAACAATCAGGATCGAGGAGGGATGACAATGCGCGTCGGGCTTGATTTCGGCACCACGAATTCGAGTGCTGCGGTGTACGATGGCCACCGTTTGCGTCTGATCAATCTTGACCCGATAAACGTTCAGCCGACCATTCTACGCTCGACGCTCTTTATCACCCGCGAGGGCGTACCTTTTATCGGACGTGAGGCTATCAATCGCTTCACTGAGGGAAATGTTGGGCGTGAGATTGAATATGTCTGGCGGTATATCGGTGATGCTGAATTGACCTTTGCCGAAAGTGGTACGGTAACGCAGGCGCTGTATGTAAAGGTAGATGCAAATGTCCCAGGACGCTTGTTTCAGTCATTGAAAAGTCACCTCCGTGACCGTAGTTTCCAGAAGACTAACGTCTTCGGTGTCTACTACTCACTGGAAGAGCTGATTGCGCTGGTCTTGCGTATGATTGTTGAACGGATCGAGCAGCAACTCGGCGCCCCGATCAGCCACCTGGTGATAGGGCGACCGGTGCACTACGCGACCGATCCGGCAAGTGATGCGCTGGCGTTTGAACGTATGCAGGCTGCGTGTCGGCTGGCCGGTCTGCGATCATTTAGCTTTCTCGAAGAGCCTACTGCGGCAGCACTCTCCTATGTCTCTACCAATCGCCGACCTCAACGGGTACTGGTATTCGATTTCGGTGGTGGTACGCTCGACATTACCATCATGGAGCTTGATGAGCGGGGGCGACCATCGTTTTTAGCAACGGATGGTGTACCGGTAGGCGGCGACCTGCTCGACCGTCGAATTGTCATGGGCCGCCTCTTGCGGCACTTTGGTGAGGGGGCTACACTTGGTCCGCGTCGTTTACCGTTCCCAAGCCATGTCTTAGAGCATCTCAGCGAATGGCAGACGATTATCGATCTGACCCAGCCCAAGTATCTGGCGATTATCGATGAAGCGGTCGCGATTGGTGATCGTCCCCACGAACTGAAGGCTCTGCGCACCCTGGTTCGTAAGAATTATGGTTTACCAATGTATGAAGCGGTCGAGCGCACTAAAGTGGCGTTATCTCAGGCTGATCGCGCCACCTTCATCCTCGACATGGGTGAGCAGACGGTACGCGATGAGATACCACGTTGGGATTTCGAGCGGCTGATTGGCCCTGATGTACGGGCAGTCGAACGTTGTATCGATCGGGCGCTAGCAGCAGCCGGCTTGCGACCTGATCAAATCGATGTCGTGCTGCGTACCGGTGGGAGTTCCCGCGTTCCGCGCTTCATCCGTATGTTGAGTGAAAAGTTCGGCGCCGAGAAATTGCAGGAGATAGATGTGTTTACCAGTGTTGCGGCTGGTTTGGCGATACAGGCGTATCAATCGTAATAGTATATTGTTCTTTTTCCTGGGAGCGCGGGCCGCTGGCCCGCCTTATCAGGCGCTTGAGCCAAACCTTTTGCCAGAACACCATTTGGCTCGGCTTCCCAAACCGTCCGTACCAGTGCGCTGATCCAGGTTGCAACCGGTTCTACCCATTTTCCTCGCAAGGCAAGGGTAGCAGTTGCAGATTAGTTTCAACCATCAGCTATAGTATGCTCAAAGCAACCTTAACTGTAATGGAGGCTACCCTGTATGGATGGTTTAGGATTACTCTCCAGCCTGTTTGTAATTTGGGTGATCGTCGCAGGCATCCTGGCGAGCTGGTTGTTCGACAAATATTCTAAATCAGGCAGCAAAAATCCTCTTGCACCTCACCCTGACCCTCAAAACAATCATCCTTCACCGGCACCGCCGGTATCTCCAGCAGCAGTATACCAGTTTCAATGGCCTTTCGGCAACATGAGCTTTGACGATTTCCTTCAGCAGTCAGCTTCGTTCTCCGCTCTTCAGGACACACTGAAAGACAATCTCAACCGGCGTCTTTGGAGTATGGGGATCGGTGATGGTATGACCATTCTGATTCAAGCAGTAAACATTGACGTTGCCTCTCGTACCTATACCGTCACCTTTTCACCTGAAGGCCAACGCTTGCTTCAGCTAGGCCAACTTAGCATTATGGGCAATGGGAGAATTCCGATGCTGGTTGATGCAACCGGCAAAATTGTCGAAATAGGGCAGATCAGTAAAAATCTGGGACTGGTTGCCACATCGCTGGTGACACTGGTGGTGAGTGTTGCCCACTTCATTTCGACTGCCGATCTGGTCAAGAGAATTAAAAACATTGACAAGAAAATAGACTGGCTTGTTGCTATGCGCCGGATCGATCAGTTAGCCAAATATGAGCGAATCTTCGTTGCTGCACGTGAACGCTGTATGCGGCCCATTGGTGAGCGCGAACAGATGGAATTACGTCGGATGCGCGATGAACTGCGCGAGCTACGAACCGTTCTGCGCCGTGAGTGGGAGATGGCGATAAATCAGCTAGAGGTAAAACCATCGTGGGTTAACGAGCTTCGTAGTAATTGGTGGGTTAGGGAATGGGAGGGGGAAGTAAATAATGGGGTACAACCATGGTGGGTTATCGAGCTTCGTAGTAATCCTTTCTACAAGAATCTCCCTATCAAAGAGCATATCGAAAGGTTAATCCAACAGCCTGTTAATTGGGCAATTCAAAGCGAACAACAGCGCCTAAAGCAGGAACTGCACAAAATGCTGCCCTACCCCGTCCTGATCGAGTTGGGTTGGCGGTTAGAATTGGTTTTGGCGATGGCAAGCAAAACTGAAGTCGAGTTTGCGACCTCACTCATTGATGAACTGAAACAGGTAGAAAAGGTTTTACACCTGATCGAGAACAAGGGTAAGCCGATCCATTTGGAATACAGTCTGCTGGAGCCATATCGATCACTGCTGGCCAATTACAACGATCTGGCGCATAGCTATCGTTCATTGCCGGTGTCATAGAGCTACCTGGCGCAGATAAACTCTTCTTCTGCGAAGCCCAACCTACCAGGGCTTCGCGTTTGTTTTCCATCAACATACAACGTAACGCTAGCACGTATAATAAGCGCGTAATCATAGCCTATGGAGCGCCTATGGGATTCCAACAACAACTCGCCGAAGCAATTGCGGTACTAGAGGCATGCATGACGCTCGCACCGGCAATCGACCAGATCACCGCCTGCACTGCCGAAGCACTGTTGGCCGGACATACGCTGTATACCGCCGGAAATGGTGGCAGTGCGGCCGATGCCATGCATTTGGCGGAAGAACTGGTTGGTCGTTACCGGTACAATCGGCGTCCACTGCCTGCTATTTGCCTCAACGCTGATGTCGGAGCACTTACATGCATTGCCAACGACTTTGGTTACGAGGAAATCTTTGCCCGTCAACTTGCTGCCCTAGGCAAGCCTGGTGATGTACTGATTGTTTTCAGCACCAGTGGTCAGTCGCCGAATATCATCAATGCCTTGAGTACGGCGCGGGCCAGAGGCATGATCAACATTGCCTTACTGGGTAAAGATGGTGGCATGGCCCGGAATCTGGCCGATCATGCTCTGATCGTACCGAGTAACAACACTGCACGCATTCAAGAAGTTCACACGCTCATCCTGCACGCGATTTGCGAGCAGGTTGAACAACGTCTCGCCAGTTCGCTTGAATCACATGTTGAGAGGGAGGTATGAATCGCATTCTCGTCACCGAAAAGATCGCTGCTGAAGGTCTCGAAGTGCTACGCCAGGCCGGTACGGTTGATGTCCGGCTTGATCTCGACAAACCGACACTGTTATCGGTGATCGGTGAATACGATGCGTTGGTTGTTCGTTCAGCGACCAAAGTGACCGCTGAAGTCATCGCTGCTGGCGAGCGGTTGCGTGTGATCGGACGGGCCGGCACCGGCGTCGATAATATTGACGTAGAAGCGGCCACCCGGCGTGGCATTATCGTCGTTAATGCGCCGGCCTCGAATAACGTGGCCGTTGCTGAGCTAACGATTGGCTTGCTTCTGTGTCTGGCCCGTCGCATTCCGCAGGCCCATGCCTCAGTGCAGAGTGGGCGCTGGGCGCGCAACGAATTTGTGGGTTGGGAAGTACGTGGCAAGACGCTCGGTCTGGTTGGTTTAGGCCGGATCGGATCAGAGGTGGCACGACGAGCCCGAGCAATGGAAATGGAAGTGCTGGCGTATGATCCGGTCGTCTCTTTTGATCGGGCCGAACAGTTGGGTGTGGCGCTGGTGACGCTCGATGAGTTGGTTCAGCGCAGCGATGTTATTTCACTGCATGTACCGCTGATCGAAAGCACACGCAATATGTTTGATCATCACCGGATTATGCAGATGAAACGCGGTGCATATCTGATCAACGCTAGTCGCGGAGGGATTGTCGATGAAGCAGCACTGGTCGAGGCCCTGAACAGTGGTCATCTGGCCGGTGCTGCCCTCGATGTGTATGCCCAGGAACCACCACCAGCGGATAGTCCGCTGCTCGGCCATCCGAAGGTGATTACCGTTCCCCACATTGGTGCGTCTACCGCAGAAGCGCAACTGAGCGCCGGTACCGAAATGGCCGAAGGTGTTGTAGTCGCGCTGAATGGTGGTACACCACGCTACGCGGTCAATGCACCTTTCGTTGCGCCTGAAGCATGGAATATTCTCAAGCCATACCTCAATCTGGGGCGATTGCTCGGCGCGCTGGTCATGCAACTGGTACAAGAGCCGGTACGCAGTTACGATCTTGAATTGGGCGGTGAGCTGGCCGACATGGATACACAACCGGTACGGCTGGCTGTGTTACAGGGCTTGCTGGCGGCTAGCAGTTTGGAGCGTATTACTCCAGTGAATGCACCGATTATTGCTCGTGAGCGTGGAGTTCGGATGACCGAACGAGTGACTCCAGAAGCGGAAAATTACGCCGGCCTGATCACGTTGCATGTCCAGACTAGCGAACGTACCCGTACATTTAGTGGCACCGTCTTGCGTGGCGAACCGCATATTGTCCAGATGGACGGCTACTTCGTTGATTTTGTGCCGCAGGGGTCTTTGTTGATCACCTATCACCACGACCAACCAGGCATGATCGGTAAGGTCGGCCAGTTGCTTGGCGCGGCAGATGTAAATATTTCGGGAATGTACGTCGGACGACGTGCCCCACGTGAGCGAGCAGTAATGGTGTTGACCCTTGATGAACCTGCTCCACCACACGTGATGGAACAGGTCGCAGCGATCCCCGGTATCCAGGCAGCGTTCAGCGTGCAACTATAAAAGAAAATAATATCGGGTGGGGGCGGGTTACTTTCGCCCCCACGCCGTCGCTTGACACCCATCTCGTTTATTCGGGGGAACGACATCGTTCGGGGGTGGATTGTTTCCACCCCAATTGAAAGTCGATCTCAAGCCGCACCTTCAGCTTCGGCCGGTGACTTGACGGGCTGAGCGAGCAGCCGACGATCAATCCGGAACATCGTAATAATACCTAACACCTGCACCGTAGCAAGCGCTGCCAGCGCCACAAAGTAGATCGGCGAGAACTTCTCGATCAGGCCATTCTGCACCAGCCCAACGTGCAGGAAGAACATCCCGAACACGAATAACCCAACCGCCGGACAAATCAAGCCGTAAGTGCTGGGGTTACGGGCCGAGCCATTGAGATAGGTGCGGAAGTAGCCCACCCGTTGCAGAACCGACCAACCAAACAGACCGGCTAGCAGTTGCAGGCTAAAGAAGATGGCCGTGATGACAAGGCGGTGTGGTGCGTCAATGTGCAGCTCAAACCCGTTGTGCAGCCCATGGCTGATACGCAACACCGCAATACCGATCAGGGTCAGCAAGGGGATTGGTAGCCACAGACTCGCTCCTGCCTCAGTTGCCAGTCCGCTGGTCAGCATGGCGCGCACACCCAGCACCAGCATAATGAGCGCAATGACCACCGCTGAGGTGATAAAGAAGATTGCACCGAGGATCGAGAGACCAATCGTCAATTTCACGGTGCTCATCGCTGCCGGTGCTGCCAGACCGACGCCGACCATAGCGAAGGCGAAGGCAGCCAGCATTTGCGTCAGGTTGTTGTTACGCGCACAATCGAAATGTCCGTTGCTGATGGCTCGTCCGAAAATATCGGCAAAGGTGCGCAATGCCAGCACTCCCACGGCAAAGAATGCGGCCATCGCAAACGGGAAGAGATATTCAACCACGTTCCAGAGACCAGGCACAAAGACCGCACCGCTCACAAACAACACATTGATAGTCATCGCGAGCGTAAGTGGCAGCGCCATCAGCGAAACCGCCCCGTTCGTTTCACGTAACTGCACATAGGCACTGCTGCGGCGGAAACGAGAGAACTCGCTCAGATTCCAGATCAGCGATTGGAAATGGCGCAACGCAAAGATCGCAACGCCAGCCAGCGCGACCAGCAAGAGGATTTGCCCGATCAGATCCGATTTTGCCCACAGTGCTGCAATGCTGTCAAAGGTGACGATGGGTGTCTTCGGGTGAGGAACGAGAAAGTTGAGCCAGATGAAGAAGGTAACAGCCATTCCGCCATTACCAAGCGCCGCCAGAAAGTAGGTCGGCGTGTACCGCTCGCCAAGTGTGCGTAATCCTGTGAGACGACCTAACGACAAACTCATGGGTGTGTAACCTCCTTCTGAAAATATTATTTTGACCATTTGCCCATAAGATGCAAAATCTTGGACGGAGGTTACACCCTATGTAGCGGCAGAACGCAATTACTAGTGTACACCGCGCCCGTAGGGGCGGGTTCCCCGCTTGTGAGAGGTCGATGGTGGGCTGAACTGGGTGATGTACGTCCTACGCCACGCCAATTGGACGCGGATCGGATCGCCACAGTCAATTTCAATCGTTCCCAGTACATTGCCCGCATTAACCGTGGCAACGCCATGGATCGTATTGACCCCCTCGCCGGGATCGGCGGTATCGCCCCTGTCACCTTCCGAGGCACGGCACTGTATGGTCAGTGTGATCTGCTACTTCATCTTCATCCCGACACGAAGGTACCTCGTGTACGGGATAGCCTTCAGAAATTCTGGTTTTTGATCGAGTTCTACCGTCTTGACGCTGCCAGTGATCGCCGTCCCCGCAGTGGCGGTTGTACCACCGGCGCTGTGACCATCCACAATAGCGCAGTCATCGTTATTGCCGAGAGTAAACACCACAGACATGTCGCCCCAATCACAAACGGCTCAAGGAAGGTGAGATACAGCGAGAAAAACGTTCCTCCTAACACCATCACTACTAACATTTGGCGAGCAAGCCGTATGCTGCCAACGCGGTCGATAATCCATGCGCCGAGGATCGCCAGATAGCCTATCACACCCAATACGCCAACTGGAATCCCCACAATACGGGCGTAGGGACTCTGGTGTACCAGATTACAATCACCGATAGGACCACATACCGCACTCTGCTGATGTGTCTCAATGAAGGCCAGGTAACTGGCTAACACAAGACCAACGACAGCGAGGATTGGAATGAAGCGAACGCTGGTTGCCGGTAGCGGCTGGTCAAACGGCCAGCGCAGACGACGGATTGCGATAAAGGTAACAACGACCATACCGGTCAGCACGAACAGAGCAACCGTATTCGCCAGCGGATCGCGACTAAACGGCGCTGTGGTAGGTTGAGTTGGCACTGTTGCGTGATCGTCGAACGATACGGTCAGTGCCTCTAAACCAGGAATAGCTGGCCACCCGTTCCCGCCGGCTGCTAATGCATCCTCGATTAAAGTGGGTAAATACCTAGGGATTTCTACGCTGCCAACTAGATGGGTCTGACTGAAGAAGAGGGCCGGCACCCCCTGACGATGAGCGGGTACTTGGAACACCCTCATTGCCGTTTCGTACAGCGCTAATCCGTCGGGCGTTGAAACATCGATGGTCAAGATTTGTAGCCGATCCGCGTAGCGTGCCTGCAGCGGTGGCAACACCTCACTCAGAACAACGTGACAATGTGGGCATGCTGGTGAATAAAACAGAACGGCATGCGCTATCGCATCTTGGGCGCGTACTGGCACGAGCAAGATTCCGAACAGCAACGATACACTGATGAGCGTCAAGCATAGGCGTCGCAGGGTCATAACAACCTCACTTTCGTTTACCTCATAATCCATCGTATCGGCTGTAATGACCACTGCGTAGCGCAAAACCACTACCGATCAGCAAGAATTGCACAACCTAGAGCTTATCCGAATACTCGTCGTCATGTCACAACGGATGACTCTGGGCGATAATCAGCGTGATGCCGATAGAGCCGCATGGTCGGGCAAGATGAAGCCTTCTCTCTGCGAGTGAACCTCAACAGCCGGACGTAGCGCCGCTGCGCTCCGCTGGTACTCGATATTGCTGAAGGAGCGGTTCATGAACCGTCCCTCCTTCGCGGATGGGATAGGTTCTTACCCAAGTGCTGTATAGATTGCACCGCGAGCTGTCAGTTGACTGCGGAACAGGATTGGTCGCTCGGTCTGCCATTCAAGAGAGTTCGGTTTCATCGTTGCCAGAGTTGCCCGCAACGAACGAAGCTCAGTCGGTGTTGCGTTCGCACGAGCACGGGCGAGGGTGATATGCGGCGTAAAGGGACGCGGATCCACAGCTAACCCTATCGACTCGATGACTCGACCGATGGTCCGATGTAAGGATGCCAAGCCATCCAGGTCACCATCAAGGCCGGCCCAGACAACGCGCAACGAGCCGTTCGTTGGAAAACAACCAACTTGATTGAGGCGCAAGCGTAGTGGTGACACCGTGATCGCATGCAGACCGGCTAGGAGTGGAGCGACAAACCGTTCTGGAGTTTCACCGAGAAAATGGAGGGTTAAATGCATGCCGGCCGGGTCACTCCAGCGCACTGCCCGATTGTGGGCATGTAAGCGCCTTTGAATATTATGCAATTCTTGACGCACAATTTGCGGTAGATCGAGCGCGATAAATAGTCGCAGCGTTGGCTCAGTAGCAAGCGAGGGTTGGTTCATACAGCAATATTCCATTCTTACCCGTATTGCCGATACACACCATCGTTGCGCGCTTCCACTTCATCGCAGCTCACGCACGCCACGTACCAGATCAAGCAATATCTGCCGATTCCCACCTTTTAGATCCCAAACCCACAGCGCCGTTGAGGAACGCTGGTTCTGCGTCTCAGGTCCACGTGGGCCAGGATCAGCACCGGCTACTGCGGCGTAGAACAATTGTTGGTTGTGCACGATAGTCGATCCGATACCTCCCGTGCTCTGTCCGGTTGCCAACAACTCGCTGCGCCGGAGACCGCGCCAGCGGTAGAGCTGATAATCTTGTACCAGATCACTGGCGCATAGTGTGGTGAGGTACAGCAGGCGTCCCTCAGCATCCCATCCTAACGGACGACTCCAGAAAGGCCCTTCGCGTATCGGTTGGGGCGGTATTCCTTCCGGGGTTGCCGTCGGTAGCGCAGTCGCAGTAGGCGTTGCCGTTGGTGGTTGCGGGGTAACTGTCCCGGTTGGTGTCACGGTTGGCGTTGGTGTCGGTGTCGCCGTTGGACTTGCAGTGGGTGTTGGTGTAGGTGGTGGTAACGTGACGCGCTGGGTACCGATCCGCTCGACAAGCTGACCGGCGCTATCGAGGATGAGCAGATCGGCGCCGGGGTCATCGGCACGCAAGGCTTCGACCGCCACATACTCACCGTTAGGACTAGCCAGCAATGTTCCGAAACCACGATACCGCACAACTAATCGCTCATCGGTGAGGAGTGCAGCTCCTACATCACGTACCTCACCGGTTGGCAGCCGTAAGAACAGTGAACTTCGCCCATCCGGTGCTTCTGCACGGTACAACAAGCGGTTCCCACTTAACCATTGTGGCGCAAAGCGACTCCATTCATCGAACACCGTCTCGATCCGGGTCGGTTCACCGCCTCTCACCGGAATCGTGTAGATCATCCACTGCGTTGGCAGCGCACCGGTTTCATCAACTGCAAACGCAATCGTTGCACCATCAGGACTGAACACCGGGTCGGCGCAACTCACCCCTACCTGGGCCAATGGTTGTGCTTCACCGCCGGCGAGCGGGAGCAACCAGAGAGTCGACGGCACAGCTAGCGCAGCATCAGCCGGATCAAGGCCTGCTTCAGATCGACAGAACGCCAGATAATCACCATTTGGACTGACAGCAAGGTGGGTTTCGGTTTCAGCCGAATCCGTCAGGTTGACGGCCCCTGCCAGGCGGCGCGTCATCCCCTCACCAACCGCTGTCGTATTGGCATCGAGTTTCCAGACATCACCATCGAACAAGAAGAACAATGGTTCCAACGTCGCAGGAGAGCTGCCAGCCGGCACTCGTAACGTATCACTCGCCACACCGAAAGTTGGCGTGCGCGCCACGGCAATCGACAGACGATTGTCGGTCAACGTGACCCGGAACGGAACCGGTTCGGCGAGCGGGAGTAAGATCGTTGCCCCTACATCTGCCTGGGGATCGACCAGTATGATTGCCTGTGAGATGGTACGGGTCGTGGTAAATGTAAGTGTCTCTGCCGGTAACGAAGCGGCAAATCGATCGTCACGCAACCAGCCGGAAAGCTCAATGCGCACTGCATACGGTGTCGCGAGTGCAGACGGAGCTGCTCCTATTCGTGCATCAGCCAGCGTCAGGCAGCTCACCATTGCGCTCAGTGGCGCCGAACCAGGGCTTAATTCAAAGAGCACATCAAGTTGCTCGAATGCCGGATTTCCCACCGTTCGTAGCTCTTGCAGTGTGGCTGAGAAGCGACCGGTCGGCACACCGACGGTTTGGGTACAGTAGCCAAACCCGGCCAGGGCCGGATTCGGCGTTGGTGTAGGAGGTAAGGGAGTAGCCGTTGCCGTCGCCGTTGCGGTGGCAGTTGGCGATGGCCCAAATGTTGGCGTCGCTGTTGCGGTCGCTGTCGCCGTTGCGGTAGCCGTCGCTGTTGGGGTTGCCGATGGTGTACCGGCGACAATTGTCTGAATATTCGCGATCTGTTCGTCTTCACTAACCGGAACGAACGTACATCCTGCTAGCAAGACGCCCAGGAGAATGACGCTCAGAAAAGCACGCTCAAGACGGAAACGCCTCACAAACGTCTCCTCGTACTCCACCCGAACATTGACCGGATGGAGCGCTGAACCGATCCGGCAAGAGATGTTTCATCACTCATCTGGCAACATAACTTTGATCCAACCCCGTCGAAGTGCGTAAACAACTGCCTGAGTACGATCATTCACTGCCAGTTTCCGCAAAATCGACGAGATGTGGTTTTTGACCGTCTGATTGCTGATGTCCAATCGAGCGGCTATCTCGCGATTCGTGTATCCGCTTGCCACTAGCTCAAGCACCTCGAGTTCACGTGTCGATAATGGTGAAAAAACGGTCTGGATTTCGTCATCACCAACCATCTGCCGAAATGCTTCCAACACGGTTGCCGCCACTTCCGGCGAAGAGAGCACCAGATCGTTAATCGGATACTCCCCTCGTCGTACTTGCTGTAGCGTCTCAAGCAGATCGACAAACTCCACATTTGGTGGTACGCACGCCGAAACGCCGGCCCGAATCGCTTTTACCACTGATGCACCATCATTCACCGGGCCAAACAATACCACTGCGACATGAGGATGACTACGCTTAATCACCCGTGCTACTTCAAGCCCATTCACACCCGGCAGATCAATATCCATCAGTACCAGATCAGGGTCAGCCTGATCAACCAATTGGATCGCTTGCTGACCGTTACTGGCTTCACCAACCACCGTAAATTCGGGTCTTGCTGATAGCGCAAGGCGCAGACCATCTCGGAACAACGAGACAGCATGCACGATAATCAGCGTAGTCACACTCACAGTCCACTCCTGATACAGGTATACCGCGATACCGTTACCTTACCGCATGCTCATCGGCATGACGATATGGATGTAGCCATCATGACCAACCGGTTTGAATACCGCCGGACTCTGCGCACTTTGCATTTCAAAAGCAATCTGATTGGATCGTACCGCACCAATTGCATCAGCCAGGAACTTGACGTTCAGTGCAATTGCTCCACCTTCGCCGGTAACACTACCATCGAGTTCACTAGTGTTATCGCCCAATTCAGCAGCATTGGCGCTGAGCACCACTCGTCCTGGCCCTGCCTCATTGCCTGGCTCGATCTTTAGCTTGACCACATTCTGACTACTGCTAGCGAAGAATGAGGCCAGCTTGACTGCTTTTGCCAACTCACCACTGTCGAGGACCATTCGAGTCAGATATTGCTGAGGAATAATCCGCTCGAAATCAGGGAATCTTCCTTCAATTAAACGAGAGACAACCTCAACATTTTCTGTATGGAAGAGGACGTGGCTGCTGCCCGGTGTGTAGACCATAGCCACATCCGCGTCTGTATCCCCGATGATGCGAGCCAATTCGCTCAACGTGCGAGCCGGAATCAGACAATCGACCGCATGTGACACTGGCGTAGCCAACTGTATGGTTCGCATCGCTAGCCGGAATCCATCAGCAGCGACCAGGGTTAATATCTGATCACGGGTACGCACTAGGACACCGGTCAAAATCGGACGCGATTCGTCAGAAGCAGCAGCAAAGGCAACCTGCTCAATCGCCTCGCGCCATAGCTCTGCGGATAACGATACTAATGGTGCACGTGAGCTAACCGTCGGCAGGGTCGGAAACTCGTCGGCATCAACTCCTTTAATGTTACTTACAAATCTGCCACATTCAACGCGCAAGGTTTGCGTTTTCTGGTCAAGACTTAACGAGACAGCATCATTGGGCAGACCACCAACCACATCGGTCAGCAGTTTGGCCGGAACGGCAACTGCGCCATCACGGGTAACCTGAGCATGAATCCATCGATTGATCCCTACTTCCAGGTTGGTAGCAGTCAATTTCAGCCGGCCTTCATCTGTGGCGAGCAGGACATTCGCCAATACCGGCAATGTGCTCTTAGTGGCAACGGCATGGCCTACTGCGGCGAGACCACGCTTTAGATCTTCCTGCATACATACGAGCTTCATCGTCGCTCCTCAAAGAGACAACCTCAATCGCGGCATATTAATGCCGCACCTGATCCGGGTGAAGCGCATTATAGCATATCGCACCAGGCAGTGACAGCAACGGCAGCGATCCTTAGCAGTGTTCACCGTCCTGCACCTGGTCGTTTGTGATGACGAGGGGCAAGCAGGCAGAGCGGGTTATCAACGCGCCTTTCGCCCCCTTCCGCGCTCTTTTCCTGGTCAGTCGTAGAGATAGTTTCCCATTTTTCTGCGGCTCACAGAACAGGCCCGTGCAGATAATGTGCATTTTATTAACAAAGACCTTGACTTTTGGCAAAGGTGTGGTACCGTTCATAAGGGAAGAGTTTTTAAACCCAGATAATTGATAACGCGATGGTTAACAGAAAGAAAGGATTAAATTGTGGTTGTCGCTACTCGTCGCTTTGAATTTTCGGCTGCTCATCGCTACTGGCGAGACGATTGGAGCGCCGAAGAAAACGAGCGTGTCTTTGGGCCGTACACCAGCCCGTATGGTCACGGGCACAATTATACACTCGATGTCAGCATCACCGGTGCACTGGATGAACGCACTGGGATGGTTATGAATATGACCGAATTGAAGGCGATTGTCAACGACGTCCTTGAGGAGTTTGATCACAAACACCTCAATTTTGACACGCCTTACTTTCGGGATCAGGTACCAACGACCGAAAATCTGGTGCGGGTACTCTGGCGACTGATCGCGGCGCGCTTGCCAGCTCATGCTCGCCTGGTACATTTACGCCTCTACGAACAGCCCGATTTGTGGGCCGATTATGACGGCACAGGTGAGACACAATTTAGCCGTCTCTACACTTTCGCGTCAGCACATCGCCTCCACGCACCTACACTCAGCGATGAAGAAAACCGCCTTATTTACGGTAAGTGTAACAATCCCAACGGCCACGGCCACAACTATACCCTGGAGGTAACAGTGCAAGGGCCGATTGATCCGGCAACCGGAATGTTGGTTGACCTCGAATGGCTTGACCGAACCGTCCATTCGGTGATCGATCAACTTCACCTGCGTCATCTTGATCGTGAAATTCTGGCCTTTGCTGACCGGCCATCAACCGCCGAAAATATTATTGTCTATCTCTGGAACGAGCTGGCGCCTTTGCTTGAAGGTCGTCTTGCCCTTCTCCGCTTGTGGGAAACGCGTAAGAATATCTTCAGCTACGCTGGTCCGTCTCCTGTTCAAGTCTGATTGCAAGTGGTCTTTCGCCCGCTCATGCGCATATTGCGCAGTTCGTATGTGTAATGGAGAGTATCTAGTATGTCTAGCAACGGTAACGGTTATCATCCCACCCCTGATATTGATGAGGAACACTACGAAAGTCTGATCGTTCCTGGTCGTGGTAAACTGGAGGGAATGTCATTTGCTTCCGATCCCCGCATCGAAGAGGCAGTCCGTACTATTCTTACGGCCATCGGCGAGGTGCCGGATCGTGAGGGGTTACAGAAGACCCCTTCACGGGTTGCCAAAATGTACGCTGAGCTAACAGCCGGTTATCATATTGATCCCCAAGCGTTGATCAACGGCGCCATCTTCAGTGTCGCTTATGATGAGATGGTGTTGGTCACCAACATTGACTATTATAGTCTCTGCGAGCACCACATGTTGCCATTCTTTGGTCAGGTCCATGTGGCCTACATTCCAAACGGCAAGGTTGTCGGTCTAAGCAAGATTCCGCGTATCGTCGAGATGTTTGCCCGACGTCTACAAGTTCAGGAACGGATGACAGTACAGATCGCTGATTTCATCAATGAGGCACTGGAACCTGCTGGCGTTGCTGTGGTTGCCGAAGGCGTTCATATGTGCGGAGTGATGCGCGGGGTGAAAAAAGCGAATGCTCGTATGGTGACCTCGGCGATGCGTGGTGTGTTCCGCGAAGACTCGAAGACGCGGGCTGAATTTATGGCGCACATCAACCGCTCTCGTAATCGGCAGGATTAAAACGTGTGCGTAAAGCGAACGATGGGTAGGCGAAGGCTATGCCTTCATCTACCCGGAAAGTCTGCGCTGAAAGATTTGTGAACCATCCCCGTTCGCCTGAGAGTCGCTTTACCGATACGTGCATTAACGGGAACAAGTGGACTTCGCTTTGAGCTGTTGCCTGACCATCTGTGTAGCTGCTTTCAACAACAGTGTGTTGTCTGTCTGCCCCTTCTCGGTCAGCACAGAGAAATCCTTTTCAAGCGTATGTTTGAAGCGTACTCCCATTGCTATGCGTGAGTCCTAACGTGAACGGGTGGAATCCGGTCGGAGCCGGTATCTGACGATGTTCTTCAACTTCCACGACGAGAGATAGATGAGGATGCGAGAATAGTCAGACGCACCCTGACGATGATCACGATAGCCAGGTAGGCGAGTTGATAAATTACTCCTTCGTCACTCATCGTCGTCACAATGCCTGTACACTACTGACCCGATAACGACAAACAGTATTGGCGTACAATCGGAAGGGTATCTTTATAACCGCAAAGGATGATTGTATGCGTTCGATTCTGATAACCGGTGCCTCACGCGGTATTGGCGCTGCTACAGCTTTAGCTTTGGCCAGACCTGGTACCCGATTGACCTTGGCTGCCCGCAATCGGGCGGCCCTCGAAACGATCGCCGATCAGGCAATTACTGCTGGCGCCGATTGTGTAGTGGTTCCATGCGATGTAACCGATCCAGATCAAGTTTCCAAAACCGTTGCTCAGGCTGCTGAAACGGGACATCTCGATGTCGTTGTGCATAGCGTAGGTGGTGCGCTGGTTGCGCCACTGTCGGCGATCAGCATTGATGAATGGGAGTCCCATCTACGGACCCAGCTCACCAGTCTCTTCCTGGTGGCCCAGGCGGCAAGTGCTCGGATGGATCAAGGCGGGTTGATTATCAACATCGCCTCAGTGGCTGCCAGACAGGCATTTCCCGGTTGGTCGGCCTACGTAGCTGCCAAACACGGTGCGCTAGGCTTTGCGGCTGCCATCCGTGAAGAACTACGACCACGTGGTATTCGAGTGTGTTCAATTTTGCCTGCGGCTACTGACACCGCAATTTGGGATACCATTCCCGGCAATTGGTCACGTAGCAATATGTTGCAACCAACCGATGTTGCAGCGGTAATTGCAGCTATCGTTGCTTTGCCACCTTATGTAACGGTCGAAGATTTGACTATCGGTCATGTCGCAGGTCGGTTGTGAAACGTTAGGGGCGTTCAACGCTTTCAGTGTCTGTGCCGCAACAAGTGCGTTTCTTCGCCTTTCCCCAGCCTCCTTTCTTCACGGTACGGCGGATGAAACCTGATAGATGTACGGGCACAGCAGCACTGTGCCCCAACCGAATCCTCTTCTGCGACAGGGTATTCCGGTTAGGCTCTGAGGAGGCGTCGAGGACGCACCGTTGCACGCCACTCAATACGAGCCAGCGGCCTGTACTTCCGCCATCTGCGTGAGACATGGGTATGCAGAGGCGCTAAATGGTGTTCATTGTCTGTGGCAGGCCGGTCGTTCACCGCCACGGCGCCTTCAACTAAAATTTCTAAAAACCCTATGAAACCTGTCAATTGCTTGACAAACCACTGCTCTTCGACTAGAATCGTAGAGGCAATGCGCCAATGTAGCTCAGTCGGTAGAGCAGCTGTTTCGTAAACAGCCGGTCGCCGGTTCGAGTCCGGCCATTGGCTCCAGTTATCGCGCTGGTACAGTGCGGAGACCCATGGTGATGTCCGTCATCCCGTGGGTCTCAGGCTTTTTACGTTGTATCCTCGTTTGGTGGTACATTTCTGCAATGAGCTGGATTCGTATCCGCGGCGCCCGCACTCATAACCTGAAACAGATCGATCTTGATATTCCGCGTGGCAAATTCGTGGTTATCACTGGAGTTTCTGGTTCCGGTAAAAGTTCCCTGGCATTCGACACCATCTTCGCCGAAGGGCAACGTCGCTATGTCGAAAGCCTGTCGGTGTACGCCCGTCAATTGCTTGGGCAACTTGAGAAACCCGATGTCGATCTGATCGAAGGATTATCACCGGCTATAGCTATTGATCAAAAAGGTGGTGCGCGCAATCCGCGCTCTACGGTTGGCACCATCACTGAGATCTACGACTTTTTACGCCTCCTCTTTGCCCGAATCGGACAGCCTCATTGTCCACATTGTCAGACCCCGTTGCGCCGCTATACCCCGCAACAGATGGTCGATCTGATCGTCAATCGACCGGCAGGGCAGCGTCTGTTGTTACTGGCGCCGGTGCCTGGCGAGAGTGAGGCAGTGCTAAACGATATTCGTCGGCGCGGTTTCGTGCGCGCCCGCATCGACGGTGTTGTCCACGATCTCGATGAACCAATCCGGCTAGAAAAATATCGCTCGCATACGATTGAAGCCGTTGTTGATCGACTAATCATTCGCCAAACTGCCGACGGGACACCGGCGCTTGATCGGGTGCGGGTTGCCGATTCGGTAGAGACCGCGCTGAAATTGAGCGGTGGTCAATTAATCATTCACGTCGTTGATGGGGAAGAGCAGTTACTCAGTGAACACTACACTTGCCCCCAACACGGCCCGCTTGAACTGAGCAAGCTTGAGCCGCGTGACTTTTCGTTTAACACCCCCCAGGGAGCCTGTGCCGCCTGTCATGGTCTTGGCGTCGTGCCGGAGATTGATCCAGCACTGGTGATCCCTGATCGTGATCAACCGCTGCTTGAAGCAATCGTTCCCTGGCGTGAGAGCGAGTATTATCGTGATGTCTTGCGCTCGTTTGCTGCTCATTTTAACATTGACCCGAATACACCGGTGCGTGCTCTTCGCCCTGAACTCCTTGGCGCTCTGTTGTACGGTACCGGTGGTGAACCGATGACCTTACAGTATCACCTCCGTGGTCAAATGCGTAGTATCGAGACCGATTTCGAGGGCGTCATCCCAAATCTGCGACGTCGTTTAATCGAGCAACGTGCCACCAGTGAGTCATCACCACTCGAACAGTACACGACACCCCGCACCTGTCCGACCTGTAACGGCACCCGTCTGCGTCCAGAAGTACGCTCGGTGTTGATCGCTGGCTACTCTATTGCCGACATCCATCACATGACTATCGATGCGGCTCTGCAATGGTTAAATCAGCTCTACGATCAGGCGCAACTTCGTCTACCCGAGCAAACGATTGCGCGCCCCATCGTGCGCGAAATCACGCAGCGTTTGCGTTTTCTACAAGAAGTAGGGCTGGCATACCTGACCCTCGACCGCACGGTTATGACGCTCAGCGGTGGTGAACTGCAACGAGTACGCCTGGCGACCCAGCTTGGAGCCGGCTTGTCAGGGGTTCTCTATGTGCTCGACGAACCCAGTAGTGGTCTCCATCCACGCGATCACGACCGCCTGCTAAACACGCTGCTGCAATTACGCGACCTCGGCAATACTGTGATTGTCGTCGAACACGATGAAGCGACCATCCGTGCTGCTGATTGGATCGTTGACATTGGCCCAGGAGCCGGGCCGCATGGTGGTGAAGTGTTGGTAAGCGGTAGCCTGAACGACGTGATAGCATGCCCCCGCTCGTTAACCGGTCAGTATCTCGGGGGGCAGCGGCGCATACCGATCCCCGCCCACCGACGACCAACGCAGGGACGCTGGCTTGAATTGCGTGGTTGTCGTGCCAACAATCTCAAGAATATCGACGTGCGCATTCCGCTTGGCTGTTTCGTCGTTTTCAGTGGTGTGAGCGGTAGTGGTAAAAGCACCCTGGTGATGGACACCCTGGCCCCACGCTTGAGTCAATTGCTGCACAACAGCCATTTGCGGGCCGGCGAACACGATGCTCTGCTCGGTTACGAATATCTCGAACGGATGATTGTGGTGGATCAGAGTCCAATTGGGCGCACCCCACGCTCAAATCCAGCTACGTACAGTCGTATTTTTGATCAAATCAGACAACTGTTTGCCGCTACCAACGAGGCAAAAGCGCGCGGTTATGATACGACTCGCTTCAGTTTCAACGTCAAAGGCGGACGCTGCGAACACTGTGCTGGCGAAGGGTTAATCCAAGTTGAGATGCAATTTTTGCCCGATCTGTTTGTTCCATGTGACGTTTGCGGTGGAACACGGTACAATAGAGAGACGTTAGATATTCGTTATCGTGGACTCAACATTGCAGAGGTGCTTGATCTCACGGTTGCCGAAGCGCTTGCATTCTTCGCTCGTGTGCCGTCAATAGCCGAACGATTACAGGCATTACACGACGTTGGGCTTGATTATCTCAAATTGGGGCAACCGGCCCCAACCTTAAGCGGCGGCGAAGCCCAACGTATCAAGCTGGCTGCTGAACTCAGCCGAAAAGGGAATGGTCATACGCTCTACATTCTTGACGAGCCAACGACCGGTCTGCATGTTGCCGACATCGAACGCTTGCTTGATGTCTTGCAACGTCTGGTTGATGCCGGAAATACGGTGCTGGTTATTGAACACCATCTCGATCTGATCGCTGCTGCCGACTGGGTAATTGAACTAGGCCCAGAAGGTGGCGAGAAGGGGGGGTATGTGATCGGCGCCGGATCACCGGAAACTATCGCAGCACAGCCTGACTCACCGACTGGTACCTATTTACGGCAGCGCCTGCGTAACAAACCATTGCAGTGAGTCGGCATTCTAATGCGGTAAATGCGGTAATCCGACTGTAATCTATCCGCCTTGAGTCTAGCGGAGCTACAACCTATAGTACCAACAGACGATACGCTCACTCCGTGCCGATAATGGCAGAAAGGACTCGTTCGATGGAGCGGATTATTCTACGCGATCCAACGATCATACCGCCCTTCGCTGAGCCTGCTCGTGATCTGCGCATTCTCAATAAGCCACTCTGGCTTTTGCAGCGCGATTTGTTGAAGACGTATGGCAGAAGTGCGACTGAAATCGATCACCTGAGTGAAGTAGCCGAGATAGCGGCAGAAGATGAACGCATTGTCTACCGTGATAACCTTTTTTTCAACGCAGAGCTGATCGATACCTTCATCCGTGAAGCTCGTATGCGTGGTACGCCAGCTCAAATCGCATTTAAGGCTACCAATCCGGCAACCGGCCAGAAGGGAGATCCCAGTATTGAGCGTCACGCTACGCAGCTCTCACGCCATATTCGCCGGGTAGGCGATTATTACGTTGCCGATCTGTACTATCTGCCTGCTGGATGTAACGATCTCTCGCAGGTTCAGCCGCTCGTCATCGACACGCTAAGCCACGAGATGGGCTATTACCGTATCCCAAGCTACATGGCCCATAAGGGCGATCTGACCTATCAAATCCCGATCCGCGCTTTCGTTTCCATCGAGAGCTGGCTCCACGTCTTGATGGCCAACATCTTGATGGGGGTCTTTTCATGGGCCGCCGCACTCGATGTGCGGATGAGCAAAGCTCGCTTGCAAAATATTTTGCGGTGGACGGCTGAAGACTGGTGGCTGTTTCCAGGTAAAATAGCTTTCGCGCTCAAAGCCTTCTGGGAGAAGATTAATCCCTTGGAAGAGCAATGGCGTAACCATTTTCTTGCGTCGCGAGCACTGGTGAAAGTTGGGAAACGCTGCTCGATTGATCCCACTGCTATCATTCACGGCCCTACCGTGATCGGTGATGATGTCTACATTGGTCCAGGTGTGGTAATAGCTAACAGCTATATTGGAAACAACGTCAATATCATGCAGGGATCACAAATCATGCTCAGTGTGGTAAGCGATCGCTGCTTCCTCCCGTTTAATGCCGGTCTTTTTATGACGGTGTTGATGGAAAACAGTATGGTCGCCCAAAACAGCACTTTGCAGCTCTGTGTGGTGGGACGGAACACCTTCATTGGTGCCAACAATGTCTTTACTGACTTCAATTTGCAGGGGGAACCAATTAAAATCGTTCACGAGGGTGTACTGGCTGAAGTCAATATGCCGGTGCTCGGCTCAGCAGTGGGACATAATGTGAAATTGGGTAGCGGATTTGTCGTCTACCCTGGTCGCATGATAGAATCAAATGCTGTTATAATCTTTGACAACGAACAGAATCTGATTCGGAAGACGGTGCCCGGCCATGATCCGAACGATATAGATGAGACAACAGGTGAGCCCCGCCGAATTATCTATCACTGGCCGAATGTCTACTATGATCCGGCGCGACCAGGCATCGGTTCGTCAGCAGATGATGAAACATCGCGATCGATGATGACCCTTCGTTCAAATCAGTCTATCGATAACAGTCGCCTGTCTGAGCATATCAGTGCGAGTCAGCGGTTGTAGCCGCCACTTCGCGAGGAGAAATCGCTGTGAGCAAAGAACGCATCCTCGTCGTTGAGGACCAGCCAGACATCTCTAGCTTGCTGAAAATCTACTTCACCGCGCAAGGGTATGAAGTCTACACGGCATTGCGTGGACAGCAGGCGCTTGAGATTTGCAGTAAGACACCCCCCAACCTTGCCCTGCTCGACGTCAATCTCCCTGATATGGAAGGCTATGATGTTGGTCGTGCTCTGCGCGCCAGTCCACGAACCCGTCACATTCCCATCATCTTTCTAACTGCACGCGGTGAGCGACGTGATCGGCTGATTGGCCTTGGCGAAGTACAGGCTCAATACTACATCGTCAAGCCCTTTGACATTGAAGAGGTTCATACTATCGTCAGGAATCAGCTCGAAGAAGCTCGTCGTCGTAACCAACTCCATCCAGTGACCAACTTGCCAACGGCTGAATTACTAAACGAACAGCTTCGACAGTTGCTGACAGCATCAAGCTGGGCGTTGATCAATGTCCATATTAACGGCTTTGAAACATTTACCAGTGTGTACGGTTCAGTCGTTGGCGAAGATGTTCTGCGCTTCGTTGCCCTTATGCTCAACGAAGTGGTGAGTGAACTGGGTGGAAATGAAGAGTTCATCGGCCAGCAGTCGGTTGGTCAATCGTTCCTCATCACCACTGTCCCTGAGCGCAGTCGTGCGATCTGTGAGCGGATCATTACTCGTTTTGACGAGGAAATAGGTCTGCACTATAACTATCGCCACCGGAAACAGGGCTACATTGAGTTTGTCGATGATACTGGCGAGACCCGGCAGGCGCCACTGATGTCGCTCTCAATTGGTGTGCTGACGCAGGATGATGGCCCCTTTGCCGATATTCGTGAGCTGAGCGAGATTTCTGAAGAGGTGCGTCAACGAGCACTCATTCAGGCACGTGAGCAAGGCAAACGTAGTTTTGCCGTCTACGGTCGCTCTGCTGGCTAGCCGATGTTCGTTGCTAAATGTTGTTCTGCGTTTCGTTTATGCTTACGTAGTCACCAGTGCAGTACAGCACGCTGGCAGGAGCGGTAGCGTTATCTATGGAGACAACAGTCACTGCAGCACCAACCCAGGGTTGGGAACTCCTCGCGCAATTGGCCCTGTATGGTCAGCAACCCTTGGGCCAGACTGAGCCGACCGTCTTGGGCGGATTTATCGGCGAAGTTCTGGAACGGTATCTTGGGGTAGGCGGTCGTCTGACACTGCTAGCTGATGAACAGGAACTTGCCACGATTACCTGGGGCGAAGCGCCGGAAAACGGACATGGGTTTGAATTGCGTAACGCAAGCCATCTTTATGGTCGACTGACGCTATCAGCAACGTTTGAAGCGGGGTTTACGGCTGCACTTACCACTCAAATTACGACGCTGCTGGCGATCTGGTACCGTGCACGCATCAACGAGCGGATCGAACAGTTGCGCAGCCTTGGCTACGCTACGCTCGAACATATCGGTGTGGGTGATACGAACGTCGTCCTCGAGCGGTTATGCCGAGATGCCTGTGCGCTCTTGCCGACGAAAGCTCTTGCCCTCTACTGGCTCAACTTTAATGAGCAATTGTTGGTCAGAGCAGTAAGTAGTGCTGGTGACACGATTTTCCCATCACAATTAGCTATTAGCGAAAACGAAACGATTGTTCGGGCAATAACATTTCAAACGACGCAGCAGGGTGTCTGGTACAGCCGTCTGCAACGGCGCAACACAGCGGGCGAATGGCCGCTGCTGGTTGAACCGTTAACGGTTGGGATCGAACTGGTAGGATTGTTACTTCTTGTCCATCCCGGCCCGGAAGCAGCACAAACTATTCACTCATTGGCGCGACCGCTAGCATTGTTACTGCACGCTACCGCTCTTCAGCAGCATGAAAGTCGTCACGCTCGTGAACTGTTTGTACTGTATGAGAACAGTCTCGAAATTGGTTCAGGGCTGGTCATTGAAGAGACGATCGCTCGTGCAGTTGAAAATATCGCCATAGCGCTCAATGCTGATTTTGGTGCCGTCTACCTGATCGATCCAGAACAACCTGATTCTGCGCAAACCATTGCTGTGTACAGCGAACGCGAGACAGCTTCGCCGTATCCGACGCACATACTGCTTACCCCAGAGCTGCAACAGATAGGTGCCCGCAATGAGCCAATACTGATGACGGTTGCTGAAGGTTTGGATACCGATGGCAATAACCCTGTTGTCAGTCACGCTACTGCGGCTGGCTGTCACAGTGTGTGGGTCGTTCCCTTACGAGGAAAAGAACAATTCGTTGGCTTGATGGCCATCGGCTACCCCACGGCGGGGTATGTGCTTGATCAGATTGAAAGAAATCTGTTGCAAGTTCTAAGCGCGCAGATTGCTACGACGGTACAGAACCGTCGACTCTACGATGCGCTCCAGCAACGAGCGGGTGAGTTAGAGCGTTTACAACAAATTAGCCAGCTTCTCGCCGCTGATCTTTCCCTCGAAGAAACCCTTGAAGCAACGTTAACCAGTGCAGCAAAGCTGATCCAGTTTAGCGGTGGGCGCATCACTCTCTTTGACGAACGTTATCAGCAATTGCGGGTCGCGTACCAGCGTATGCTTTCCTGTCAGGTGGGTGATGAGAGCGACGCGCTCAGTTCCTGGCTGGCTCGCCATCAACGCCCACTACGGATCGACGATCTTACCCAACCGCCAGCATGGCTCGGCGCACTCGATGATATCGATGGTCTGGCCATGGTGAATACCATCCCGGTACGAAGTTATCTGGGAATGCCGTTACGCATTGGTGATACATTGTTAGGCACGCTGGAGCTTGTTTCAACTCAGCCCGATAACTTCAGTGCTGAAGATGAACGGCTACTAGGCATTTTAGCCAGCCAATCGGCCCATGCTATCGCAAATGCCAGTCGGTTCAGCCAGGTAGATACTAATCTGCGACTACGCATCGAACAGCTACGTGCACTCCAACGCATTAGCAGCCAACTGTCGATTACACTGAACCAAAATGAAATCCTGGCGTTTGTTTTGGAACAGGCCTTGCGGGCAACCGATGCCAGCCGTGGCCTGATTGCGTTACGGGTTGCGCAAAACTGGGTTAATAACCGTAACGTATCGTATTTCCCGCAACTGATTGATGATGATTTAGAAGGTGAAAACAGCAACTTTTTGATTGTTGAAGTGATTGGCTATTCACCACCCTTCCGTAGTAAGATGGTGGGGAACCTGCTCGATCATACGATCCTGATCGCACAGGAAGCTTTGAGCCGACGCGAAATTGCGCTGAGTGACTGTCTGACCGAGCACGAACGGGAAGTGCTCTACGCTCCGGACGCATATTCAGCGCTGGCTGCACCAATTTTTTATCAGGGGAGTGTGTACGGTCTGGTGCTGCTATTATCCGAACAACCACGCCACTTTGATGTTGAAGCGAGTGAATTCATTCGGGCCTTGACCCATCAGGCGGCGATTGGAATTGGCAACGCTCAGCATTATCTTGAACTTGAGCACATGGCCAAGATACTACAGCGGCGGGCCGACATCCTGAACGATGTGCTCGAGATCGGGCAGGCCATGCGGGCCGACCAACCGTTATCAAGCCTGCTGGAACAGATCGGGTATAGTATCATCGAAGCTATTGGCCTGCGCACGGTGCTGTTCTGCCTGATCCGTCTCGATGATCCGCAACACCTTTATTTGGAAGCAGCAGCCGGCATCCCACTGGCTGAAATGGCACAACTGGCAACACACCCTCTCGATATTACCCTGGCAACGCGCTATCTCGATCCACGCTTCCGCTTAGGTCGAGCCTACTTTATCCCGGAAGAAGAGGCGCACAAACTGGAGCAGGGGTTCGACACCGGTATCTTTGACTACCATCCATTCAGTGACGCTCGCTCTGCTGACGAATGGCAACTCGATGATCGGTTGTGTATTCCCCTCTACTCAACCGAGGGTACGCTGCTTGGCATGATCTTTGCTAGTGATACCGAAAATCGGCAGCGCCCAACCGCTCGTGAGATCGAGCCGCTGGAGATTTTTGCTAATCAGGCAGCAATTGCCATTGAAAACCACCTTCTGTTACGTGAGGCGCGTGATCGAGCCGAAGAGATGGCGGCTCTGTTTCACGTTGGCGCTGCGCTGACTTCAACTGTTGATTTCGACACCCTGCTCCAACGGGTCTATCAGGAAATTGTCGCCTTTCTCGGCACACCGGATTTCTTCTACATTGCTAGTTATGACGCTGAACAAGAGACCGTTCGTTTTGAACTGTTCAAACAGCACGGTGAAGACCGTAGCGAATATGTTAAGCAGGTCATCCCGAAGAGTGGATTGATCGCGAAGGTGATTGATGAAAGCCAACCGTTACGGATCGATGATCTGCTGGCGAGTGAGTTTCGTGCTCAGGCTCACATACTAGTCAGTGAAGCACAACAGGTTCGCTCGTGGCTTGGCATCCCTCTGATCAGTCAGGGGCGCGTGATTGGGGTACTCTCGGTACAGAGTAACACGCCAAAAGCATTTCACGATCGCACACTCCGCTTTCTGGTCGCGCTGGCCAATCAGTTGGCGATTGCGCTCGAAAATGCCCGTCTGTTTGCCGAACGAGAACGACGGATCATTGAGTTAAACAGTATCAACCGCATTGGGCAGATCATCGCCGCGACACTTGATCCGAAGCAAATGCTGCGTGATGTCCATCGGCATTTGCAAACGTTCCTTTCACTCGACTCCTTCGTGGCAATACTGTACGATCCCGAAAGCGGCGAGATGACCCTTTGCTACGAAGTAGATGAAGGGGTCGAATCGTTTACCGAGTATCGCCAGCCACCTGTACCGGGAAGTCTGACCGAACACATTATTCGAACACGCCAACCACTGCAATTTTTCGATCTGAGCACCGAGCGTGAACAGGCTGGTTTTCACTTCCAACCGATTCCATTTGGTTCAAATCGCCGATCAGCCTCTTGGCTAGGGGTACCATTACTGATTGGTGAGCAAACCGTTGTTGGAGTGCTGGCAGTCATGAGCTACACTCCCGGCCTTTACCGCGAGCGTGAACGCGCATTTCTAACGACGATTGCCAACCAACTGGCCCTAGGGGTACAGAATGCGCGTCTGCTCGAACAGGCTCAGGCACAGGTTGAGCGGCTCGCCATCGTGAACCGGGTCGCGGCAGCAACCAACGCTCTCACCGATTTGAAAGCTATCTATCAAGAGATTGTGAATGCAATGGCTATTGCTACCGGTGTCGATCAGGCGCGGATGGTGATATACGATCGCGCCAGTGGGTATGCACCGGCAGTAGCTGAATACGTTCATAGTGGGATCCTGGATCAACTACGGATTCAACTGTTCGATAATCCATCAGTTGATTGGCTGGATCGGGAGAAGCGCCCACTCGTTTCAGAAGATGCCCAGAATGACCCACTCTTTGCTCCATCGCATCCGATTTTCCGTGCACTTGATATCCGCTCGATCGGGATCATCCCAATTATTCTGAACGACGAAGTGATTGGCGCAGTAGGTCTAGACTTCGTTGGACGATACGGTACCTTCTCACCCCAGACTCTTGAGCTGTGTCAGACAATTGCCAATCAAACCAGTACAGCCATTGCCCGTGCGCGGGCAACGGTTGAGGCCCAGCGCAGTGCTGTGGCAACGCGCCAGAAAGTTCGTGAACTGTCCACCCTACTTGATGCGGCTCGTATTCTGTCGTCGTTGTTACGCCCCCAAGAGGTGCTGAACAAGCTCCTAGAACTGGTAAGTCGCCAGCTTAACGTCACGACGGTAGCTCTGTGGACGATCAGTGAAGGGAATCTACTCATACCAGCAGCCCTTGATGGCATCCCTGCTGAACAGGCGCGCACGATGAGGGTGCCTATCGGCCAAGGTTTTACCGGACGTGTTGCTGAAACCGGTCAACCACTGATCATTGAGGATGTCAATGAGTTGGGTGGGTCACTCTACCCCAACTACCAGCGCCGCAATAACTTGATTTCGTTTATGGGCGTACCGGTCATCTATCGCGAGCAAATTATTGGTGTGCTCAGCGTGATGACCAACTACCGACGGCAGTTTACGAATGATGAGATGATGTTACTGGTCGGTTTAGCTGACCAGGCAGCCATTGCGCTGGAAAATGCGCGCCTGTTTGAAGAACGTGAGCAACGAATTGCCGAACTCTCTATTATCAATCGCATTAGTGCCGCAGTTAATGCTTCGTTGGATATTTACGAGCTGATTGAGAGGCTCCATCAGGGAATCAGCGAGATCATTGATACGAGCACCTCACTCATCGGATTGTACGACGAGAGTACCAATACGATCAGCTATCCGATCGCTTATGATCGTGGTAAGCGGCTTGTACTTGAACCGAGACCTCTAGGGAGTGGTACCAATGCCTGGGTGATCCATAATCGGCGTCCGCTGTTACTCAGCACTGCTGCAGCAGCGCGGGCGATGGGATTGGTGATCGACCAGGGCCGTGTCGGTGATGAAGAGGCAATAGAAGAATCGTACCTCGTCGTGCCGATTATCTACGGTGATCAGGTTCTTGGTGTCATTAATATCCAAAGCTATTCACCCCATGCGTTTGATGAAAACGATCTCCGCTTTGTCACAACGGTCACCAATCAGGCCGCAGTAGCGTTGAATAATGCCCGCCTGTTCAGTGAAATCAGACAAAACGCCGCTGAGATGAGCACGCTGTTTGAGGTGTCTCAAAATCTGTCGGGTACGCTCGAACCGGATACCATTCAGATGTTGCTGGCTGATGCGGCGGTACGCTTGCTGCGAGCTGAACTTGGCGCCGTTCTCCGGCTTGATCGCCGGGGGAACATCGAACGGCAGGTGCTGATCGATGGGGTTGAATTTCGCGAAGATGTACAGATCGATTTTCGGCGTGATGGTTTGACGGCTGCCCTTCTGCGTCGTGACCAGCCGATTGCCATTAGCGATCTGGAGGATTTTGAGAATGGTGATCATCACGCCCTGAAATGGGGTGTGCGTAGTGCACTTGGCATTGCCGTCGGTCCTCTCGAAGAGCGGCTGGCGGTTATTTGGGTCGGTATGCGCCGACCGTATGAATGGACAGCACACCAGATTTCGCTGCTATCGATTCTCGCCAACCAGGCTGCCCAGGCCCTCAAGAGTGCACAACTCTTTGCTAACGAGCAAAAGCGGCGCCATCAGGCCGATATGTTACGTGAAGTTGCACAGTCGTTTACCTCAACCCTGGCGCTGAACGAAATTCAGACGTTGGTATTGACACAGTTGCAACGGATCATACCGTATGATGACGCAGCCATGCTCTTGCGTGATGAGGGTTACGGTGATCTGCGCGTGGTTGAAACACGGGGTTTTGGTGCTGAACAAACGTTAGTCAGCAGGATTGCACTGGAAGATAGCAGCCTCTTCCAGACTATGGCCATTGAACAGCAGCCGGTGTTCATCGCGAATACCTGGCTCGATCCGCGTTTCAATGAACTGCGTCGTTTAGGTTGGCGTGATGGCTCATGGATTGGTGCACCACTGCTGGTTGATAATGAATTGGTCGGAGTGCTTGCTATTAGCGCCAGAGAGCCAGATAGTTACGACGAAGAGGCACTGGCCGTTACTTTTACCGTTGCCAGTCAAGCCAGTCAGGCAATTCAGAATGCACGATTGTTTGATCAGATCAGTAATCTGGCCGCTGATCTCGACATGCGTGTGCGAGAACGTACTGCCGAACTCGAGCAAGCGACACGGTTGCTCTCAGAGGAAAAAGAACGGCTAGAGGCCGTTAACCGAATTACCCTGGAACTGACGACACAGCTTGATCTCAACCTGATCATCCAGCGCGCACTCGAACTCACTTCCGAAAGCATTGGTGTTGAGCGTGGCTCGCTCATGCTGCGTGATCCTGCTACTAACGATCTGGTTTGTCGGGCTATCCTGAAAGGCCGTGGCCAGGCAGAGATTGCAAATATCCCGCTCCGCTTTTCAGATGGTACTGAAGGCCTGGCTGGCTGGATTATCCAACATCTGGAACCGGTCAATATTCCTGATGTCGAGCGCGATTCGCGCTGGATTAGGGAAGCCGGTCGAGCTGAGAAAGTTTGTTCAGTGGCCGGTGTTCCGCTCCAGACCAGCGATACCGCAATCGGTGTCTTGATCTTGTCAAGCCCAGAGCGGCAGTGCTTCAGCGACTCGCAGATGAACCTGCTCGGCACGATTGCCAGTGTGGTTGCTGCTGCTGTGAACAATGCTCAGCTCTACAGCTATATCAACGATCTGGCGCTACGGAATGCGGTTCTGCTTGAAGAGCAGCGTGAAGAGACATCTAAGAGTGCGGCGGTCTTCCGCTCGATGTCGGAAGGAGTGATCGTGCTCGATCCACAACAACACGTTACGCTGTTCAATCCTGCTGCCGAGCAAGTGCTGGAAATCGCAGCGGATGATCTCTTACATCAACCACTTAGCCACCTGGCCGAGATTGGTCACGATGAAGCTAGTCGTCGGCGGGCGCAAACGATATACAACGGAATTGTACAGGGACTGCGTCGAATGCGCGAAACGCAGAAAATTTTCAGTACCTCGATTGATCTTACCGATCCAAGCCAGGTCATTGCCGTCAATATTGCGCCGGTACGCAGCCCTGATGGACAACATTACGGTGAAGTGGTCGTTTTGCGCGATATTACCCGTGAAATCGAGGCCGACAAAGAGAAACGCCAGTTTATTTCAGACGTTAGCCATGAGCTGCGGACACCGCTCACCGCTATTAAGGGATATGTTGACGTCTTGTTGCTGACGGCAAGTCTGAATTTGACACCGGATCAGATCAGCTACCTGACGATTATCAAGAATAATACCAATCGGTTACGGGCACTGATTGAAGACATCCTCGAATTCTCGCGACCCGACTCAAAGAAGAAACTAACTTTTACTCAGGTCGATATTCCTACCGTGATCGAAGAGGTTGTACAGTCGCTGCGCCTCGAATACGAGCGTAAGGGCATGAATGTGCGGATTGAGACTTCACCATCGTTGCCGCCAGTTACGGCAGATCAAAAGCGGGTGAGTCAAATCATCTTCAACCTCTTCTCGAATGCAGTGAAGTATACCTACGAAGGCGGGTCGATCACGGTGCGCGCCTTCCTCAACCGGGCGAATATGATGCAAATCGAGGTAGAAGACACCGGCGTAGGAATGTCACCGGAACAGTTGAAGAAGTTGTTCCGCCCGTTCTACCGTGCCGATAACCCGTTACGCGATATTGCCGGTGGTACCGGGTTGGGCTTGAGCATCGCCAAACAACTGGTTGAAATGCACGGCGGTGAAATCTGGGTAACGAGTGAGTTAGGAAAGGGTAGTACCTTTGCTTTTGCAATTCCGTTGCAGCAAACGGTAAACGGTACCTCTGATGAGGGGGTGGAAGTATGAGTGTTATCCACCTCGATAACCGTCTGGCACACTACGAAGTTTTTGGGCGCGGTCAGCCGATCATTTTCCTGCATAGCTGGATCGGCTCGTGGCGGTATTGGGTACCGATCATGGATCTGGCCGCTGAACGGCATCGCGCCTACGCCTTTGATTTCTGGGGATTCGGCGAAAGTGACCGTCGCGGTAATCAGTTTACTGTGCCGACGTATGTCGAGATGCTGATTCAGTTCATGAACCGCCTTGGCATTGCCCGTGCCACGCTCGTTGGTCATGGGATGGGGGGTATGGTTGCGATCATGGCCGCGCATCAGTATCCCGACCGGTTTAACCGTCTGTTGACCGTTGCTACCCCGCTTCATGGTCAAGTTCTGGCCCAGCATATCAAGCCAGGCACCCTGTCGCGATTGCTGGGCATGAATACCAGTCAGAATGGTTGGGCGCGTATGGTGCGCACACTCCAGGTGGCCGATCCGGAGATTCAGCAAGAAATTGAAGAAGATACCTCAAATCTGAGTGAGCAAGTACTCTCGCAAGTTCACGAATCGTTGTTAGAGACAGATTTACGCCCACTCATTATCTCATTGCAAACACCACTCCTGGCCGTCTACGGTGGTAAAGACCCGATTGTCAATCCGGCTCACGCTTCATTCCTCAACGAGCTGGCCGAACGACCGATTCAGTTGCTAGTACTGCCGAAAGCCAGTCATTTTCCCTTCCTCGAACAGGCAAACACCTTTGGCCGGTTGCTGCTCGACTTTCTTGTTTCGCAGGGTACGGCGATTGAGATTAAAGAAGAGTGGCGCCGCCGCGTGAATCAGCGTGAGTATTTGTAAGACTAGGCGAAAGTGCCGGTAAAGCTTTTCCGGCGCTTGGTGCTAAAACAAGTAGTTGTACAACGATACTCCCGACCATCCCCGATTCAGAGAAACGACTACCCTATCGTAAACTACACAAGCATACGTCCAGTGTGGATTGAGAAGCTGTATCTTCACCTCCTCTGGCACTTAGGGAGACTCAATCAGCATTTGTCTCTGCAGACTCAACCATCTCAGCAGCTTGCAGCGGATGCCCCATAATAAATATCCGACGCTTGATCCTTCCTTCGGCTGGTGGTAGCGTTTCCATCGTTTGGAGTAATTCGTAGATAGCCTCACGCACGTGCTTGAACTCTTCCTCAGTAGCATAGAAGACATGATCGCGGGCCGCAATATTGTTCAGGTCCGGATCACCGCGTTTCAATACATAATCAGCCAATTCCTGAGCGACAGAGGTACCGTACAGGCGAACATGGTCGGCAAACTGCTCGAGACCGCCTGGTTGGTACACGTCTGCCGGGTCGATCAACCCCTCGTTCGCAGTAAAAAATCGCTCCTCGATACCATTGACAAGCCTCATCCGGGCAACGTGGATAACGCCGGCATCGAGCAGCTTGTGAATGTGTCGGTACAGCGAAGGTTTAGGAACATCCGGTAAGACTTTGGCCAGTTGATTGATCGAAAGTTCAACACCGTTGAGGGCCTGAAAAATGCGCATACGTACCGGGTGGTTGATTACTGCGAAGTTTTTGAGTGGCATCGTTGACACCTTTTGCTATGAAAAAATTGTTTCCAATATCGTTATTGAATATAATAATCTGGAAAATCCAAATTTGCAAGTCGCGAATACTGATGGTCACGAATGACCCGTTAGCCCATGTGCGACATCGGAGCGTTTTCCGCAGATAGTCATTTCCAGTTGGAGACTATTCCGCTGATGGGAATGACGCTGAATGTACGGTACCGTGCCGCTGCCGATGTCGAGGCGGGAAGATGCAAACAGTGTCGATTGCGCCGGGTTGGGAATGGTGCTGAACTAGAGATGATCGTACAACCGTTGAGGCAAGAGGTAGATCGAAGGTGGCAAGACGACTACATCGATGGCACCATACCTGTTAGCAGGATAGGATTCGGTACCATCTGTATATGAGACTACTACAGATTTGATAGGACCTTCTTTCCAAACTGGGTATTCTCCGTTTGACGCACCCCCTTTTTGTTGGTATGATCGCTCTATAGAGGTGAATCAAGGGTTTGCTTTCCCTTGTCTGTAACAGGAGTTTTCTATGCCCGGTGACGACAAAACCGAGTCACGAAAAGTTGATCATATTCGGATCGTGTTAAACGAAGATGTTGCGGCAAAGGGAGTTGCTACCGGTTTTGCTGCTTACCGTTTACCCCACCGGGCATTGCCTGAACTTGATCTGAATGAGATCGATACCCGCACGACCTTTCTTGGGAAGCCAATTTCAGCGCCAATCTTGATCAGTTCGATGACGGGCGGTACATCGAGTGCCGAGAGGATTAATCTAGCCCTGGCTGAGGCTGCGGAACACCTCGGTTTACCAATGGGGGTTGGATCGCAGCGGGCAGCAGTGATGGACCCCCGTCTGGCTAGTACCTATCAGGTACGACGAGTCGCGCCGCGTATTCCGTTGTTAGCTAATGTTGGTGCGGTTCAGCTTAACTACGGGTTTACCGTCGATCATTGTCGCCGTGCGGTAGAGATGATTGAAGCTGATGCGTTGATCTTACACCTCAATCCGTTGCAAGAGGCTGTACAACCTGAAGGCGACGTTAATTTTAAAGGATTGCTGGCAAAGATTGAACAGGTCTGTCGCTATCTGGAAGTGCCGGTGATTGTTAAAGAGGTCGGAAATGGGATTGGTGCTACCGATGCCGTGCGGCTCTACGAAGTGGGAGTGCGGATTATCGATGTTGCCGGTGCAGGTGGCACCAGTTGGAGTGAAGTCGAGCGTTTTCGGCAGCCTAATGATACCGGTCGGCGTGTGGCCGGTGCCTTCGCCGATTGGGGATTGCCGACGACCGAGTGTATACGTGAGGTACGTGCAGCTCTACCGGATGTTACCTTGATCGCATCGGGTGGTGTGCGGAGTGGTGTTGACGTAGCGAAGGCGATTGCATTGGGAGCCGATCTCGCTGGGACTGCCCGACCTGCTCTCTTCGATGCCATTAATGAGCGTGGTGCTGAGGCAGTTATTGAAGGGTTGAGTGCATTTATCCGCGAGCTGCGGGTCGCAATGTTCTGTAGTGGCTGCGCTGATTTGCAGGATCTGCGTAATGTGCGTCTCGTTGCACGTGCGTAGCCTGCTGCAACGGCCAGCGTATGTTTGTTCATCACCTTTTTCTACGGGATTTTCGTAATTATCGGCGACTTGAGATCACACTGGCGCCGGGTACGATCCTTTTCTACGGACCGAATGCTGCCGGTAAGACGAGTCTGCTGGAAGCTATCTTTTATCTGGCAACAACACGCTCACCTCGCCTTAGTAATGATCGCGAATTGGTGCGTTGGGATGCGGTTGGTGAAGCAGGAGCGCCTCCTTTTGCCCGCATTGCTGCCGAGGTAGAACGTCGCATCGGAGCGGTGCGGCTTGAAGTGTTGGTGCAACGACGAGCCGATGATGATGGCCAGCCGCTGAACGGAGCACAGAAGTTGGTGCGGATCGATAAGCGACCGGCACGAGCAATCGATCTGATCGGCCAACTGCGTGTTGTGCTCTTTACTCCTGCCGATCTGACACTGGTTGATGGTGCGCCAACCGAACGACGTCGCTACCTCGATATAACCCTCTCACAGCTTGATGCGCATTATGTTCGTACTCTGGCACACTATCAGAAGCTCCTGTTGCAACGCAATAGTTTGTTGCGCGCATGGCGTGAACAACGGCGCGTGCCGCGTAATGTTGATACTGAGCTGGCGTATTGGGATCAAGAGCTGGCCGCTGCTGGTGGTTATCTACTGGCCGAACGGTTGCGTGCAATCGTGGAACTGAACGATGTGGCTGGTCCTCTCTATCGTGCGATCAGTGGTGGAGAGAATCCGTTGCACATCGAGTATGCGGCTAGTTGTGATCTCGGTTCGGCACGCGATGCCGGTAGTCTGGCCGAGCGTCTCCATCTTGCCTTCGCCGCTCTGCGTAGCGATGAATTAGCCCGCGGGCAAACGCTCTGTGGCCCGCACCGTGATGACCTGATCTTTACGGTTGCCGGAATTAATCTTGGTCGCTACGGTTCACGTGGTCAGCAACGTTCAATTGCACTGGCTCTGAAGCTTGCTGAGGCCGGCCTGATGCGACAGCGCGGTGGTGATGCACCCGTGCTGTTGCTCGATGATGTATTGAGCGAACTGGATGCTCAGCACCGCGCTCATCTTCTCGAACTGGTGTATCGTCCTGATCAACAAACCTTGCTGACAACGACCGATCTCAGTGATTTTAACGCCGATTTCCTGACAAAAGCTCAGCGTTATCGGGTTGAAGATGGTCGCGTGTTCCCCGGTTGAAGGCGGCCATAGATAAACGTTAGTTGACGTAATGTGTCGGCTAATTCTGCACTGAGTGCCTCAGCCGGACATCGCCAGGCCCAGTTGCCACCTAATCGCCCAGGGGTGTTCATGCGGGCTTCTGTCCCTAGGCGCAAGACATCTTGCAATGGGGTAATAGCGTATTGGGCGACCGACATGAGTCCCAACCGCATTAAATCCCACGCAATATCGACCGTCTGTTCGTCACGACCGAGGTACGTAAGCACAGCAGTTCGTGTAGCTGGATCGAGGGTATCGAACCAGCCAACAGTTGTATCGTTGTCGTGTGTGCCGGTATAGACGACATAATTCGGTGTGTAATTGTGTGGTAGGTAAGGATTGGTCGGGTCATCACCAAAGGCAAACTGAAGCACCTTCATACCGGGCAGGTTGAATGTCAGGCGTAGCGCTTCAACATCGGGTGTAATCAAGCCAAGGTCTTCGGCGATAATGGGCAGTGCACCTAATTCAGCTTGCAAGACGCGAAACAGGTCGGCGCCTGGCCCTGGTACCCAACGTCCTTCAACGGCAGTGGGTGAACTTGCCGGCACTTCCCAGTAAGCTGCAAAGCCACGAAAATGGTCGAGACGTAAGACATCGTAAAGCGTCAATGATTGACGCATACGCGCTACCCACCATCGATACCCGGTAGCTGCCATGCGATCCCATCGATACAGTGGGTTTCCCCAACGCTGGCCGGTAGCGCTGAAATAATCCGGTGGTACACCGGCAACAACCGTGGGCATACCTTGCTCATCGACGAAAAAGAGATCGCGATTAGCCCAAACATCAGCACTATCATCGGCAACGAAGATGGGGGCATCGCCGATGATCAAAACACCGTGATGATTGGCGTATGCTTTCAGCGCCTGCCATTGGCGAAAGAAGAGAAACTGAAGATACCGATGGTAGTCAATCGTTGCGGCCAGTTCCTGGCAGGCCAATTCGAGGGCGGTCGGTCGGCGATCACGGAGATCAGGTCGCCAGTTGTGCCAGCTTCCCCCACCCTGCGACTCTTTGATCGCCATAAACATGGCATAGTCGGTGAGCCATTCGCTGTTATCTTCGCAGAACTGATAGTAATCTTTCTGGAGACGAGAATTGCACCCGCTCTGAAACCGTTCAAAGCTGCGCCAGAGGAGAGCGTATTTCGCAGGAATAAGAGCGCCGAAGTCAACGTGATCGGTGGGAAGGTTGCCAAGTGCAGACCGCGCTTCCTCAACGGTGAGCAAGCCCTGTTCAATAATATCGTCGATGCTGATCAGTAATGGATTACCGGCGAACGCTGAAAAACACTGGTACGGCGAATCGCCGTAGCCGGTTGGACCGAGCGGGAGTACTTGCCAGAGTGATTGTCCTGCTGCGACCAGAAAATCAACAAACCGATACGCCATTGGTCCCAGGTCGCCGATTCCCCAAGGGCTGGGTAATGATGAAGGATGCAGCAAAATCCCACTTGCCCGTTGCAGATCAAATGTTTTGGTTTGCGCATGTGCGCTGGAAGTTGTATTCATATGCGATTCAACCCACATCTACGGTTTACCGCCAGATGTTCTTGTAACGAGAACTAGCCGGTATTGTAGCATATTGTTGTGGTTGCAATCAATTGGTGAACGTTGCAAAGAAGGCGCTATTAGTATTTTCGCGAGCGCGGGCCAGCGGCCCGCGTTGTGCGGTGCGTGGCTAAGCCATCGTTTGGCGCATCAGCATACACCTTCTTGCAGGCGGGTGAAAGTAGACGACGTTGTAACGAGAGTCGGTGCGTATCCTCATACCAGTGCTGTCAGGACGCAGCGGGTATCATACTGCCAAAAAACTTGTGCAGCACCTAGCGAAGGTGCACATTGACAGTCAAGCTGCTCTCGGATATACTCGCTCTGTAATCGGGCGCTCCACGATAGCGCCCTGATTGGCGATGATGCCATCAGGGAATCCTCCCCGTCAGAGGTGTTAATCTGCGCAAAACCGTCCCGGCGCAGCAATGACTTGTTCATTTGTTGCGCCGCTTCATTGTTCGTGTTAAGGGTTTGCAGATGTTCACAAGGAGTCGACCGATGAATGTCCGTCTTGCTCGCTGGTCATTGCTGGTTCTTGCGCTGTTCAGTCTTGTGTTGGCAGCGTGTGGCTCACAGCCAACCACCAGCCCAACCGCTGTTTCGACCGAACCAACGACACCATCCGCCGGTGAAGAGTTCATCTTCGGTATGGTTTTGGTTGGGCCGATCAATGATGGTGGCTGGAATCAGGCTCACTATGAGGCGGCCCAGTATGTGGTTGAGAAGGTACCAGGGGTCAAATTTATTTACATCGATAAGGTGAATCCGGCAGATCGTCCTAATGTAAAAGTCGAACAGGCCATCGAAGAGTTGATCGGCCAGGGTGCGCGCCTGATTATCACCAACTCGGCAGAGTTTGCCGATGGAACGAATGTTGCCGCTGCGGCGCATCCTGATGTAGCCTTTATCCATGTGTCTGGCGATAAGGTGTTAACCGGCGAGGCGCCGCCGAATGTACGAAATCTGATGGGGCGCATGGAGTACGGTAAGATGATCGCAGGTTGTGCGGCGTCCTTAACTACAGAAAACGGTCGTCTGGCCTACCTTGGCCCACTGATCGATCCGGAGACACGCCGCTTGGTAAATTCATCTTATCTCGGCGCACGGTATTGCTGGGAAACCTATCGCGGTCGTTCGGTTGAGGAGCTGGCGTTCAAAGTGACCTGGATAGGCTTCTGGTTTAACATTCCAGGCGTTACCCTCGATCCAACCAAGGTTGCAAACGATTTCATTAACGAAGGTTACGACGTTATTCTCTCTGGTATTGACACGACCGAAGCGCTGGTTGAGGCAAATAAAGCAGCGCAAGCTGGGAAGCGGGTCTTTGCTATACCCTATGACTTCAAAGGGGCCTGTGCCCAGGGCGAGGCGGTTTGTCTCGGTGTGCCCTACTTCAACTGGGGGCCTGATTACAAACGTTTGGTTGAACTGGCCCGTGCCGGTAAATGGGAGCCAGCCTGGGAATGGACAGGGCCGAACTGGAGTAATTTGAATGATCCTGATACGAGCATAATCGGTTTTGTTAAGGGTCCGGCCCTCAGTGCGGAAAACGCAGCGAAGCTCGATGAGTTTATTGCTAAACTGGCCGACGGGAGCCTAAATCTCTTTACCGGGCCGCTCTACTATCAAGATGGAAGTGTTTTCGTGCCAGAGGGTCAAGTTGCCGATGACAAGACTATCTGGTATACCTCTCAGTTGTTGGCCGGTATCGAGGGGCAGAGCGCTCCTTAGCTATACTGAAGTTGAGACGGGTCGCGCCGGAGCCCGTCTCAACGTTTCCGAAGGCCCTCTCAACTGCTACTTCCTTCGTTTTTAGAAGAGGGTGGATAGGAGCGATGGAACATATACCGTTCGATCTGTATCAGAACCATGGGAGTGAAATCCGTTGCATTTCCAGGCCTCCTTCTGCGCGTAACGTTGGGGAAGCAGAGAAGGGTTTTCAGATAGGTTCAGTGGTCGGTGTTGTGAACTGGTCGAGTGTCCATCTATATTCCCACGCTGTTCACTACATAAGTTTACAAAACCCATGCGGATTGCGGTTGAACAACTAACAAAACGATTCGGTACCGTGTGGGCGAATAACCGCCTCACGATTGAGTTTGCTGCCGGTCAGATTCATGGTGTGCTGGGTGAGAATGGTGCCGGCAAGAGCACACTGATGAAGGTGTTGTCCGGCTATCTTCGCCCAGACGAAGGACGGATTCTGTTTGACGGTAAACCCTGTCAGTTGCGTGGGCCGGGTGATGCATTGGCTGCCGGGGTAGGTATGGTGCATCAGGAGCCGCTCGATATTCCTGCCTTTACCGTGCTAGAGAATCTGCTCTGCGCTGCGCCGCCAGGGGTCTTTCGTTCATGGCGAGCTGCCCAAAGAGCATTAGAGGAATTAGCTGACCGTCTAGGTTTTGCAGTTAATCCGGTAGCCCGGCTTGATCAGTTGACGATAGGTCAGCGGCAACAAGTCGAAATTATGCGGTTGCTGTTGTGCGGTGCGCAGGTACTCATTCTTGATGAGCCAACTACCGGCATTACGGCCGCGCAAACGCGAGCACTGTTTGCCGCATTGCGTCAGATTGCTGCTGAAGGTCGCACTGTCTTGTTTGTGTCACATAAACTGGAAGAAGTTGCTGAACTCTGTCATACGGTGACTGTCTTGCGAAATGGTGAGGTGGTACCACCAGGTCAGTTGGTGATGCCTCAACCGCAAGAGTATTTGTTGACATTGATGTTTGGCGATGCCGGCACAACCCCCCCTGTTTATCGTCCGCTACCATCGATTGATAGTCCACCGGTATGGGAACTGCGTCAGGTGACGGTGCGCAGTGGCACGCTCCATCTGCTCGATCTGAATCATCGCTTTGCTGCTGGACGAATTATCGGGCTGGCCGGGCTAGATGGAAGTGGTCAACAGGTCTTATTACGCTTACTGGCCGGTCGATTAACACCTGATCGCGGACAGGTGCTGGTAAATGGCCGCGATCTTAGTGGTGCTAGCGCAATTGCCTTTCGACAGGCCGGTATTGAGTACTTGCCAGCCGATCGGCTCCGTGACGGTCTCATCGGTGCTTTATCGCTGACCGATCACTTTGCGTTGTTGCAACGAACAGGGGTGATTGTTGACCGCCGCACGGCTGAAGAACTGGCCCGCCAGGCCATTGCCGAGTATCAGATAAAAGCGACTCCGCTGACACCAATTGCGGCGTTATCGGGTGGTAATCAGCAGCGCGCAATGCTAGCCCTAGTGCCGCCGACCGCCCGTGGTATTCTCGCCGAGCAACCAACTCGTGGATTGGATGTTGCGTCTGCGCGTGCTATCTGGAGCCGTTTGCAGGCCCGGCGTGATGCTGGATGTTGTATTGTATTCGCTTCCCCCGATCTTGATGAGATTATGGAGTACAGTGACGAAGTCATTGTCTGTTTTGCCGGTCGTATTGGCCCGCCAATTCCGCGAGCTTTATTGTCTGCGGGACGGTTAGCCGAGCTGATCGGCGGAGTTGGCTTCGAGGCCCTGGTGGAGGCAGTATGAAGCGGGTTGCTGTACTGACTCAACCCCTGCTGGCGCTTGTAGCAGCCTTTGTGCTAACGACACTGGCTTTACTGAGTACTGGTGTCTCGCCGCTTGAAGCCTATCGATTGGTCCTCTTTGGCGCGTTTAGTACCCCGGTTCGTCTAAGCGATATGATCATGCTGGCAGCACCTTTGCTGCTCTGTGCGGTTGGTCTCAGTATTACCTTTACCGGTGGACTTTATAATCTTGGGGTTGAAGGTCAGATGATTGTCGGGGCGATTGCCGCGATGGTCCCGCTCCGTCTCTGGCCTGATTGGCCGCCGCTCTTGCTCTGGCTGATTGCTGCGCTGAGCGGGGCTGCCGGCGGAGCACTCTGGGCGCTCATGATTGGTATCTTGCGGCGCTACGCCGGCGTGAGCGAAATTTTTGCCGGCCTGGGTATGAATTTTCTTGCCGGCGGATTAGCTCTCTACATGGTGCTCGGTCCCTGGCGACGTCAGTCCTCGGCTTCGTTGTCGGGAACCGATCTGCTTCCCCGCGAACTCTGGTTGCCAACCATTGACCGTCTACGGCTGGCGCCGGCCGCACCGGTGATCGCTTTGCTGGCACTGGTTATCGTTTGGTGGGCGTTAACTCAGACCCGCTGGGGGCTGGAAGTACGGGCGGTAGGGCTGAATCCGTCAGCTTCTGAACGGTTGGGCATAGCCACTGCACGACGTATGGCCGAAACCCTCGCTGCCTGTGGGGCATTGGCCGGAATTGCCGGTATGTTGCAAGTGGTTGCTGTCCATCACGCCTTAATTCCTAATATTTCAAGCGGGATCGGCTTGCTAGGCTTGTTGGTCGCGCTCCTGGCGCGTGCAAATCCGCGCTGGCTGTTACCAATTACAGTTGCTTTTGCCGCTTTTACTGTAGGCAGTATTCAGTTACCCTTAACGCTAGGGATTGATAGCGCCATTGCCGGTGTGCTTCAAGGGGCACTGGTGCTGTTCGCGTTGGCAACTCGTATCCGACAGTGATCTGTCTCGATGGTCATTGTTCGGTACCGTTATATTGGTAGTAACGTACAAATTGCTATGGAACAACTATGGATTGACATCGCTGCGGTATTGGCGGCAGCAGCACCACTGGTGATTGCAGCAATGGGTGAGACCCTCAGTGAGCGGGCTGGCGTCATCAACCTCTCGCTTGATGGGACGATGCTGTTGGCCGCAATGACGGGCTTCGCTGTCGCGCTCAACACTCAAAACCTGATCCTCGGCTTTGCTGCGGCAGCTCTCGTTGGCGCGTTGGTGGCTGCTATTCTGGGGGTGTTCAGTCTGACGCTCGGCCAATCACAAACGGCGGTTGGCTTTGTCCTGGCATTACTCTGTACCGATCTCTCTTCGTTTCTCGGTGCACCGTTTGTTCGTCTACCTGGGCCGGCAGTACCCTTCATGCCTATTCCTGGCCTGGCTGATCTTCCTGTCTTCGGCCAGATCTTATTTCGTCACGATCCAGTGATCTACGCCAGTTTTCTCCTCGTTCCTGCAACTGCATACCTGCTCTACGGCACACGATTAGGATTGATCGTGCGGGCATTGGGCGAACGACCGGCAGCAGTGTATGCGCGGGGTATTGATGTTACGCGCTGGCGCTACGCAATGCTGATCCTTGGAGGGGCATTGGTTGGAATTGCCGGTGCTGCCTTTTCACTCGATCTCAAGCAGGGATGGAGCTATCGTCATACGTTTGGTTCAGGTTGGATTGTGTTGGCAATCGTTATCTTTGGAGGCTGGCGGCCATTGCGGGTTGCGCTTGGTTGTTATCTCTTCGCAGCACTTGAGATTGTCGCTACTCGCTCGCAGAGTGCGTTGCCTGGGATCCCTACGCAGATGATCCAGGTGGCGCCATTCGTTTTCATGATTCTGGTACTGGCCCTGGTGAATCTAGCTTCGTCGCCAACAGTGGCACGCTGGATTGCAACGCTACCTTCTGTCTGGCAACGTCCATTGCTGGTCATCGTTTATCGGTTGCGGGCAACTGCCCCAGCAGCACTTGGGCAACCATTTGAACGACCGTAATGAGCGGGGGTGCAGCAGCCGGAACACAGAGGGCATAGCACTGTTGTGACATTAGGGTCACTACCGCATACCCCCGTGGATGGCTGGGAACCTCTTCTACCGGTTCCGTAAGAGGATGCGAAATATTTCAGGTTGGTGTGGAATGACGTGTTCGGATGATCTAAATAATGGTATCTTAAACGTCATGACTACAGACTTGTATTTGTTCGAGCCATGTTGTTGAGGATATGCTACACTTGCAATCTGAATCATATTGGCCTGTTGAGATATACGCACCGCTGAGAGGAACGCTATGCGTCTGAGCGAAGATAAAGTCCGTCGAATTGCCGAACGACTCCACGATGAACTGGCCGAACGTGGATTACTGGTCTATCGTGATCAGCCCGGTCAACGTCCAAGCGATGGACGGGCATTGCGGGTTAAAGCGATCTACGACGCGATTGTAGCCGATCTCAAGATTGAAGAGGAGATCGATGCGGAAGTTGAACGTATCCTGTCTACTTACAATCGCGAGCTAAAAGGGATCGAGCGCGATGTTCTGTTCCGCAAACATAAGGAAGAAGTAGCTCGCAAGCGCGGCTATATTTTGTAATTTATCTGATCCAATACACCAACACGTAGTGTGGCCCGGTATGGGGAACGACAAATTCGTCGCCATGCGTCACAAAACCGTAGCTTAGATAGAAAGGAAGCGCACTCGTGCGCCCGTGACACCAGACCAGATCACCGCCATTTTGTTTTACATAATTAATTCCAACATCTAATAATGCTGTCCCGTACCCCTGTCGTTGAGCATCCGGCAAGACACCCATCCCGCGTAACCGCCACGCTGCACGGGCTGATACACCAGGGCAGGGTTCGGGAGTGAACGAGGCAATACCGGTTAGTTGTTCGGCGACGAAGGCACCGAGGTGCAGCGCCTGTGGATGATCATCGCCGGGATAAACCAGTTCGGCGATGGTTTGATGGGGGCGCAGGATGCGCTGGCGGAGAGGGCGCGTTTCGGCTGCGTCAATCTGACGAATGTGGAGCTTCATATGTCTGATCTGCATTGGTGCGTTGAGCATCGAGATAATCTTGCAGGATGATTGATGCGGCTACCTGATCTATCTGAGCTTTGATTTTGGTCGGCTTCAGACCCAAATTGCGCAGCATCTGCTCGGCAGCGACACTGGTCAGGCGTTCGTCAAACATCTCAACCGGGCAGGGTAAACAGGTGCGCAGTGCATCGGCGAATCGCTGCACAACTTCCGCCTGTGGGCCATGTTCGCCACGCATTGTCAAAGGTAGCCCCACGACAACCCGACAGACATTGCGTTCGTGAACCAGCCGGGCAATCTGTGCGATTGCTCGTTCGGGGGGATAGGCCGCAATGGTCGTTAGTGGTGCAGCAATGCGGGCTTCTACGCTGCTAATCGCAACACCAATTCGCCGTTCACCGACATCAAGGGCGAGAATTGTTTGTTCATTCATGTCGTATCCGTAATTGCCAGCTCCAACCGGGGAATTGCTCAACTCCATCCGGCAATTCAAATCCGGCTAATCGCCCGTTTGCTACCAGCTCTCGCAGTGCTGCTTCAGCTTCAGCACGGGTACGCCCCAATACCGCATTCTGGATTGCTGCTCTGGTTGCCGGATCGAGTTCGTTGCCGCAGGCCGGGTCCGGGCCAATACTACCATCAACGCGGAGCGTAGCGCCGTCCCAATACCATCCTTGTACAAAAGCTGCCCGACAGGTGCCCGGTCGCAATTGTCCATTCTGAATCAGTTGTGCGTTAAACGCATCGGCCAACTGACGTTGGAACGATGCTATATCACTGCGAACTGCCAGACCACTATAGCGTGATTGAACAGTGATAGTGAAGAATGGATTATCACGCGGTAACGACGTGCCAACCGGTGGATCAACGATCAGTTCGAATCCCGCCAATTGTTCGAGTTCAGCCCGGCTTGGCGAGACAGTGGTTGGTTCCAGACGTAAATTGCGGGCGATTGCTAGGCCATCAAGTTGCCGACGAGCTTCCTGGTCGAGGTCGGTAAGCGCCTGGGCCAGGTAGCGACGAACATCACTCTCTTTGATCACTCGTACTTCTTCGTCGGTGCCGCCGCCGATGGCATCGTGCCTGATGGTCAGTACGCCACTGGTGAGATCAATGGTCGGGCCACCAGGAATACGCAATTCACGTATCGTATTGGCTGCAATATTGGAAGCACTACCCGGCGAGCGAGCTTCAATTGGCACCGATGCCTCGCCAAGGGTGGTAATAATCTGGTTACCGCTGCGAGTCGTTGTAGCGCCAGGAATGGTAACATCCGTTGTGCTGATGAACGGAATCGGCTGATTGTTTGAGCCAAAAGCGACGAATTCACTACCGGCTGGGATCGTGATCGGTTGTGCATTCAGATTCAAGAGGGTGACGGTACCGGCAGCGCTGCTGATTGGTGTCAAGACACCTTCGGTTACTTCTCCTCTGATACTGATGGCAACTGTTGTTTCGATGGGTTCAGCAGCCACTGCGCCGGAGGTTGTCGCAGTAACCGGCACCAGTGGGATAGCCAAACCGACGATAGGCGTTTCGGCTTGCACCGGTAAGCGGACAACAATGGTCACACTTTGGGTTACAACCAGCAAGATACCGGCCAACACTACTATCACTATCAGGATCCCCAACAGCACTCTGAAGAGGCGCGACTCAAGTGGTGCGATCGTGCGTCGCGACGGTGATGGTGTTGCAGTACGACCCGATGATGGTGTAGGAGTCGCCATGCGCCGCGGTTCGCGCTGGGTGGCAGCGGTGGTACGTTGGGTCCGATCAGCACTGCTGCGTTGACCGATCTGGCTAGCGTGGGCGATCTCTTCATCAGAAAGCTGAATATCTTCTGGCCGTATCCGTGATAATGGTTCTCTTGCCCGAGAGGTCGCTGGAATCGGTGGTGGCGGCGTACCGGTACGCTCCTGTTCAAACGCTGCGGACAGATCGTCGAGTGCATCGAAGAATTCGAGATCGTCGTCGCCCATCGCAGATGGTGCTGCCGCTGGTCCTTCAGAAGTCAGTGACACGGGGCGCGTTTCTGGAGCTGCGACAGGTCGCGTCTCTGCCCCAGCAGCTTTCGTCGGGGCAGTGGATGATGCAAATAGATCAGTATTCCTGCTGCCTGCTGTCAACTCGTCGAGCGCAGCCAGAAACTCTAAATCTTCAGCAGGCACATCCTCAGCGGGCAATAGCGGAGGCGGTGGCGAAGGCGCTTGCACGTGCGCACCGGTTATTTCGATAGTCGCTAACTGGCTCTGGCGGGCGGCCTTGAGAATCTTCGGGTCTGAACTAATAATCGTTAGTCCAATACCGGCAGCCTGCGCCAGATCGCGTAACGTATCTGTTTCGGCGACTCGCTGCAGTGCCACCGTGCCTTCAGGGGCCAGAATTTGCACGTTCGCAGCGTGGGTAGCGCGTACCCTTTTCATCAACGACTCGGCTGTGTCGTCTGGCAGCGCAAAAACCAGCGCCGTTTCATCGGTGATCATAGCCTCTCCCGATTATACGCTCACAAGAGTTATAGTTGCGTGTCTAGACAGTGTGATCGCTCACTGCCTCCGCATCCCTTACCATCGCGATCGTTAGCCAGCTTGTCCGGCCAATACGTCAGCTGCAGCGCCAATAGCTGCGGTCAGTTGCTCAGGGTTGCGTCCACCGGCTTGAGCTATCTCTGGTCGACCGCCACCACCGCCACCTACCATTGCAGCCAATGGCTTAACCAGTTGCACCGCATTCAACCCACGGCGTACCAGATCAGGGGTTACGATAGTGAGCAGTTGCGGTTTGCCATTGATCAGGGTACCCAACACGACCACCGCGCTACCAAGTTTGTCACGCAGATATTCGCCCATTTCACGTAACCGATCAACCGAATCCGCCTCTACTTCGGCAGCCAGCAATGGTACACCAGCAACGTGTTGTACGCGACCCAGTAATACATCGAGCTGCTCGCGAGCCAGTTTACTCCGCAGTGCTTCAAGTTCCTGCTTGCGCTGGCGATGCTCGGCCAGTAATGCCTCGATCCGTTCAGCCAGTTGCGCTGGTTGCGCGTTGATCCGAGCAGCCAGATCGCGCAGTGCCTGTGCCTGTTGCTCGACCCACAGCTCAGCGCCACGCCCGGTAAGTGCTTCAATACGACGGATACCACTCCCGATGCTTCCTTCGCTAACGATCCGCACAAAACCGATCTCACCGGTGCGAGTGACGTGCGTACCGCCACACAATTCCAGGCTATCGCGTGAAGCGTACTCGCCCTCAGCAGATGCTTGACCACGTTCGATGGTTACTACGCGAACGGTATCACCGTATTTTTCACCGAACAAGGCAATCGCACCACGCGCTATGGCTTCCTGATAGCCGGTGATTTCCCAACGGACGGTCGTATTTGCCCGTACCCACATATTGAGCCGACGTTCAACCTCGCGCAATTCTTCGGGATCAACCGCTTTGGTATGGGTAAAGTCAAAGCGTAGCCGGTCAGGTGCGACTAGTGATCCTGCCTGTGCAGCATGTTCCCCAAGAATGTCACGCAAAGCGCGCTGAAGCATATGCGTAGCGGTGTGGTTGCGTTGAATATCAGCTCGCCGCACCATATCGACCGTCGCTTGTACCTGATCGCCAACACGAATCTGTCCACTTACAACACGCCCATAATGAACAATAAGACCTGGCAACGGACGGCGCGTATCTTCGATTTGTACTGAGCCTTCCGGCCCAACAAGCAGGCCAGTATCACCCACCTGACCGCCACTCTCGGCGTAAAAGGGTGTGGTATCAAGCACAATCTGCACCTGGCGGCCAGCGCTAACAGTGGGTAATGCCTCGCCATCGACCAGCATCCCAATTACCGTTGCCCGATCGCTCAGCCGCTCATAGCCGGCAAAATGTGTAGCAGGAAGATCAAGTTCGGCCCACAGTTCGGCCTCGCCACTGCGTTTACTGGTTGCAGCCGCTCGTGAGCGTGCCCGTTGCTCTGCCATTGCCGCTTCATAGCCCGCTTCATCAACAGTCAAGCCGTGTTCAGCGGCGATCTTCTGAGTTAGATCGAGGGGGAACCCATACGTATCTTTCAGCACAAAGGCATCATTGCCTGGAATAACCTTCTCACCGCGCAACCGCACCTGCTCGATGACACCGTGCAAGCGCGCAAGACCGCCGCTCAGGGTGCGTAAAAATTGGCGCTCTTCCTGGTCTGCCGCGCTCAGAATAAATTCACGTCGCTTGACCAGTTCAGGGTAGGCATCGCCCATCTGCTCAATGACAGTTGTAATGATGTCGGCCAGGAAAGGACGCTCGAAGCCGATAGTTCGTCCCTGATACGCAGCTCGACGGAGAATACGCCGTAAGACATACGCCCGACCCAAATTGCCTGGCAAGACGCCATCGGCGATCAGAAAGGCAATTGCTCGTGCGTGATCGGCAATCGCACGATATGCGCTACGGTGAGCCTGATAGTGCTGCTCATCGCTGCCACGGGTCTTGATAATCTGATTGATAATTGCTACAAACAGATCAGTTTCATACGTGCTATGGACACCCTGCATTACCATCGCCATCCGCTCTAGCCCCATGCCGGTATCAACCGATGGACGGGGGAGCGGCTGCATTGTGGCGCGGTCATACTGCATAAACACGTTATTCCAGATTTCGACGTAATTGGGATCATCGGAATTCACGCCCTCGGCGCGCATCTGGCTCAGATCATCGCCAATGTACATGGTAATTTCCGAGCAAGGCCCACAGGGACCGGTGTCTCCCATTACCCAGAAGTTGTCTTTGCGGCCAAAACGCAAGACACGCGACGGATCGGCACCTTGCGCAATCCACAGCGCAGCCGCTTCATCGTCAGGTGGTACTTCATCATCCCCGGCGAAGACGGTAAACCAGAGGCGTTCAACCGGTAGTTTAAACTCTTCAGTTAATAATTTCCACGCGAAAGCAATCGCCTCAGCTTTGAAATAGTCGCCGAACGAAAAGTTTCCTAGCATCTCAAAGAAGGTATGGTGCCGTGGTGATGGTCCTACCTCTTCAAGATCGTTGTGCTTCCCGCTTACCCGCAAGCATTTTTGGGCGGTAACAGCACGACGGTAGGGCCGCTGTTCACGACCAAGAAAGACATCTTTAAATTGCACCATCCCTGAATTGGTAAATAGCAAGGTCGGATCGTCGGCGACGACCAGCGACGAGCTGGGAACATGGGTATGACCATGACGAACAAAGAACGAGATAAATGTTTCGCGAATTTGAGCAGCGGTTAGTTTTTGCATAAGATTGTGGCCTGGATAACAGCCGATACCTTAATATAGAAACGTTCTTCCTTGCGTTATTGTAGACGATTGTAGCGCAGACCGTCAACCATTCTACACACGGATTAGGGGATTCAGTGCGTTCACTTTACCCGACAGTGGGAGATGTCACTACATTATCAGGGCGGGTTCACTACCCGACCCCTCGCTTGTGGAGGGTAGGGTGCTGATGCGCCGAACGATAATGTCCAACCGCGTACTACGCAATGCGGGCCAGTGGTCTACGCGCTTCAGGGTAGCAGTGGAACCTGCTCCCATCTCAGAAGCACGCTATCTGGGGGGAGTTCCATCCTCTTACTAGTGATGTCCAATGATGATGAAGAATTTTGATATGATAGGCGATAACGTTACACAGAACAAACACTGTAGAGAAACTACCTGATCGGTTACCTTATTCAGGAAACAGTATGCCATTATCAGTTTCTCAGCTCGACACCGAAAACTATCCTGCAGTACTGGCATTCTTACGTCGTTCGCCGTATCGTAACGCCATCAATCTGGCGCAAATAACCTATCTGCGAACGCATTCGTTCACATTGGTCGCATTCAGCAATGACACCGTCGTTGGTGTAGTCTCGATCCGGCGTGATCTCCCCCTCGTGCGCCTAGCTTTTACAGTTGACTTCCCTGGTGCACTTCCTCCTCTGCTGCACGCACTGAGCACGGCTGAACCGGAGTTACAGCAACATACGTTTGGGATGCTCTTACCGGTAGCTAGTCTGTCATCTGTGGACAGACTGGTAAAGATTGAGAATGTTCAATTGCTGTATCAGATGGTCGCCGAACCAGAAACGTTTCGTCCCGTGACTCACGTCATTGCACAGCGTTTGCCGGCCAATATTGCTGACGATCTCACGCCATTGCGGGCGATAACGGCAGACTGGCAGGCATGGCACCCGGTGTATGGTCCGGCGTTCGGGATTCGAGCGGAGAACGGTCAGGTTGTGGCTGCCGCAGCAACCTGTTTTGCCACTCGTGACGTGGTTGAGATTGGTTGGGCAATGCAACCAGCCCAGTTGTCAGCACTACAAGTCTGTATTAGTAGCCTGACCGGTATTTGCTTCGGGTTAGCACCGCGGGTGTACCTGTTCGTCGAAACAACCGATGATGATATTATTCTTGGTTGTCGCACCCTTGGTTTTTGGGCTGCTGAGCGATTTGTGTGGGTGCTGGCGCGCCTGAATCTGCCATAAAGTCAGGAGTCTTGCCCCGTGCAATTGTCTGGGATCGCAGGTCTCTCGCCCGCGTTGTGCGTTGCGTGGCCGATACCCCTCGCCGCCTTACCGCTGCGGTGACGGACATGAGAGGTGTACCTCCGCACGCACAGCGGATCGGTAAGGAACCCGCTTCTCTGCTCACCTTTCTCTTCCCGCTCTCCTCACCCCACCGTTGCCAAATAAGATGAAGACATTGAAAAGTCTCTGTGATGTCAGAATTGTCATTGACACAGATAGTGTTGCCATGTTACACTCATAATGACGCACCGCGTCATTCTCTTTGTTCATTAGATGTATTTCCAAAAACAATGAGGTTGCTTATCACTTCAACGACGAATAGGAGGCAATTATGGCGCTTGTAACTCTTCCCGCAAGCCTCACGCGCCTGTTTCATCAGGTAAATGTCCCCTTGTTTGATACCATCCGTGCCTTACGTAGTGTCACGCCACAAGAGATTGGCCTGTTGTGGAAAAGTATCACAACCAAACGGCGACCCAAGCGCGTACCACCGATTAACAGTGATTTCTACGAGATTCTGGCCGAACTTTCTCCTGAAGAGCGGGCTATTCAGCAAAAGATTCGCACATACATGGAAGAGCGAATCCGGCCATTGGCAAACAACTATTGGGAACGGGGTGAATTTCCTCACGAAATCGTACCAGATTTTGCCCGTCTCATTGCCGAGGCTGTCGGTTCACGTCCGTATACGATTGATGCGCTTGGTCCAGTACTAACCGGTGTGGCCTGCATGGAAATGGCCAGAGTCGATCCCTCTATCTACACCTTCTTTGGTGTACACTGGGGTCTTTGCATGGGCTCAATCGATCTCTTCGGCTCACCCGAACAAAAACAGCGCTGGTTACCCCCGCTGCAACGTTTTGAGCTGATTGGATCGTGGGCATTAACCGAGCCCGACGTTGGTTCGGCCACTGCTGCCGGTTTAACAACGACTGCTCGTTTCGAGCGTGGCTTTTGGGTGCTTGATGGCGCTAAGAAATGGAGTGGCAACGCACCGATTGCCGATGTCAACATTATTTGGGCGCGTGATGTTTCCAGCAACCAGGTACAGGGTTTCATTGTCGAGCGTGGTATGGCTGGTTACGAAGTCGAACGGTTAGAGGGCAAAATTGCCTTACGTACTGTACAGAACGCCAATATCCGCCTGAATGGATGTCGAGTACCTGAAGCCAACCGCTTACCTAACGTGGGTGGGTTTCGTGGTGTTGCCCGTCAATTAGCGATTACCCGTGCTGCTGTCGCCTGGGCAATGACCGGGGTGGCAATGGGTGCTTACGAGCGGGCATTAGCGTATGCGCAGCAGCGGATTCAGTTTGGTCGCCCAATTGGTAGTTTTCAACTGGTGCAAAACAGTCTGGTGCAGATGCTGGCAAACGTAACTGCAATGCAGACGATGTGCCTGCGTATGAGCCAGATTGCTGCCCGCAACGGAAAAATCAGTCAAGAACAAGCGTCGTTGGCGAAAGTCTTTTGTGGTGAAAAGATGCGGGAAACGGTCGCCTTGGCCCGTGCTGTGCTTGGTGGTAACGGTATCCTGCTAGAACATGAAGTGGCTCGCTATTTCGCTGATGCAGAAGCACTCTACTCTTACGAAGGTACCCATGAGATGAATACGCTGATTGTCGGGCGAGCTATTACCGGTATATCGGCATTTGTGTAGAAGCCATCCCGACAAGAATATTCTCTTGCCGGTAATTGTCTGCTCCAAATACACCCTCTCGCGTCCTATCCTCCAAAAAGTCACACCCCCAGCGGTATTGCTGGGGGTGGTCACCTGAACA
>JAGHYT010000010.1:0-53350 GCA_017743535.1 Chloroflexus sp. | reverse complement strand
CGCTCCCAGGCGGATAAGGTTCCGTTCGTGCACGGTCAATATGCGGGCCGGAGGCCCACGCTCCCAGGCGGGCTAGGTTCCGTTCGTGCACACTATGCGGGCCGGAGGCCCGCGCTCCCAGGCAGCAGCGCGTCAGCGCGTGGTCGGGGCCACTTCCTCCTCCCCGCTTGCGGGGGGCTAGGGGGGTGATGGGCGGGCCGGAGGCCCGCACTCCCAGGTAGGAGCGCATGATCGGGGCCAGTTCCCCCCGCTTGCGGGGGGCTAGGACACGAGTTCCACAGTCAAGAGCATATCTAACAATCATGGGGCTGAACTATGGACTGCTGAAGCATGGTTTCAGCAGTTCAATGTAACAAGTGCAATCCGATCCCAAACCAATTCGGTCACACCAAGCCGGGCGTTCTATTGCCAACGTGTGTAGCATTACCTCTTACTCCCCCCGGCCCACCGGACAAGGATTCCAACACGCCTACGGCACGTGTTCAGGCACGCTCTAATACGGCCATTGTTTCCACATGCGGAGTATGGGGAAACATATCATACCCCCGCACATTGAGCACACGATAACCATCCTGAAGAAGACGTATATCGGCAACCTGAGTGAGTGGATTACACGAGATATAGATAATCCGTTGTGGCGCGATGCGCAACAGTTCGTTACAAACCTGTGGGCCAAGGCCGGTACGTGGCGGATCGGCGACAACAACTGACAAACTACCGGTCGGCTGTGCTTGCAAATATGCCAGCGTATCGGCACAAATAGGATTGAAGTTATTCACACCATTGGCAAGCGCGTTGCGCGCTGCAAAATGTACGCTCTCGGCCACTGACTCTACACAATCCACACGGCCTGCTCTCTGTGCTAGATGCAAACCAATCGCACCCACACCACCATACAGGTCTGCTACCCGCAGCGCTGGTTCGGGTACTGCGGCAGCAACTGCATCGCGAATCAAGCGTGGCGCCAGGTAGATATTGTTCTGAAAAAAGGTATTGGGGCCAATGAAGCAGGTGATGTCACCGATGCGCATCGCTAATTCGGCGGCACCCCAATGCCGACGTCGTTCACCGAACGAGACGTCGGTGAGGGTGTCGTTGATCAACCAGTGAAAACCGATCACACCGGGCTGACTCAACGCAGTTGTTGCCAGTTCCCCCATCGCCTGCTCATCACCTCCAGCAGTGGTTACCGCAGCCAGCAGTAGTTCGTCATTGGGATTACGCCGCACCACAATGTAGCGTAAGCAACCAGTATGGGAGCGGATATCGTAATCAGGTATTCCCAGCGCGACAGCGCGTTGCCAGACATGCTGTGCCGCTGTAAAGGCTGGCGGCGGAAGCAAATGACAGGTTGTTAGTTCAACAATGTAATTGAACCGACCACGTGCACGTAGCCCGAAACGTCCTTTCGTCGCCACATAATCCATGCGTGTGCGATAGCCAAACGGATCAGGTGAAGGCACGACGGTCATCTCAGTAAGGACGATGCCACTCGCTGCATACAGCTCGCGCAATACCGCTGCTTTTGCCGCGACCTGATCGGCATATGCTCGATCCTGGAACGCACAACCACCGCACTCCCGCGTATGCGGACAGCGCGGCTCGATGGGGTGACCGGCTAGCGCGTGGTTGATGATAGACTTGTGGAACGTTTTAACAGTAAAAGATGTCATACACCAGTCACGAAGAGAGAACATTAAACCCTATCGAAACGTCCTGTTGTCGGAGTAGAGGTGAAGTGCGCACTGCCCCTATGAGAAGGCAGAGTAGTGATCACGAGATCAGGCTATGCGAATGGTCGGGTGCTGCCCAGCAGTGCCAGCCCTACCCGTCGCGGTGCAGTGCGCTATGTCCATTGGTCGGAATGCACTTATCGGCGCAAAGCGCCGTCTTGTGCCGACAAGCATTCAGACAAGTGCTTATTGTCGTTAGATGGGATCGCTCTCCTCAATTTAAGGTATCCTCAGCATTGTTGCGCTGAGGACGAATAACCGACACCTGAGATGCCATCCAACGCTGCAATGCTTCTTGGGGTGAGGATGCTACATCGAGTTCGCGCAGATCGATCCCTATATGTGTTAACGTGAGAGCCACCTGTGATGAAATACCGGTCAGTATCACCTGACAGCCCAGCAGCCGCAGCGCCCGCACCGTTTGGGTCAAAGCATTGGCGACGGCAGTATCAATCACCGGTACACCGGCGACATCGATGATCACTAGATTGACACGACGTTCGTAGACCAGCTCTAGTAAACGCGACGTGATCTTCCCGGCGCGTCGGCTATCGATACCACCCACCAGTGGCGCCAAGAGTACGCCATCGGCAATACGTACCGCCGGAGTTTCGAGCTGGCTTACCAGTTCGAGCAGCTCTTGCTGGCGTTGATTCTGTTCGGCCAGCTCACGCCGTTGCTGTTCAATAGCAGCAGCCCGTGTTTCGCTTTCAGCACGGGCTGCTTCAGCCTGAGCGGCATTACGTTCAGCCTCGATCCGGGCTGAGTCGAGCGCAAAGCGCGCAGCCGCAAAGGCTGTCACTTGCACCAGATAGCTGGCAAGGATGGGTATGTTGGCGTATATGCTGTCTATGGAACCATTTTCGAGCACATCGCGACTGAGCAAAATCACAAGTATTGCTAACCCAACACCGGCGACCCATTGCGTGTTGGTTATGGCAACTGCAAATGCCAGTGGGGTAAAAATCACTATTGTCTCTTGCGTTAGGGGTAGCGCAGCCGCCACGACCAATGTTATGCCGGCTGTGGCAAAGAAACGGGCACCGTCCCAGCCCCGCCAGTAGAGCCAGGTAGCCAGGCCGAAAATAGCCGAAACAACCCATGTCAGGACGATGGTGAGGATCGGATCACCGAAGACGAGATTTAGCAGCCCTCGCACAAAGGTATAAGCCGCCATACCCGCCATGAGAATGAACGCCAACTGTCGTTGAGTAATTTTCACGTAGCCTCCTCACTGTTTTCATCCGAATCGTTGATCGATGATGCGTCGTACCGCATCAATATCGGGAGGTAGCTCAATTGGTGGGTTGGTGTACTTCCCCACCACATCGCGGAGCGTACCTTCATGATATTCTACTTTGAAGCGACTGAATTTCAGGCCATGGGCTGTAGAGATAACTACGACGCGATCACTGCGCTTAATTTCCCCACGTTCCACCAGTTTGATCAATGCGGCAAGAGCGACTCCGGTATGCGGACAGGCATACGCCCCGGTACGGTCAGCACGGGCTGCGGCATCGGCCAGCTCTTGCTCGGTGGCCTGCTCGACGATGCCGTTAAAGCGTTGTAAGATACTGATCGCCCGGTTAATGCTCACCGGGTCACCGATCTGGATGGCACTGGCAGCGGTAGGCTGGGCCTTGATAGGCGCGTATTCCCGAAAGCCGGTTAGGTACGAGCGGTAGAGCGGATTGGCGTTAGCGGCCTGCGCCGTCACAATTCGCGGCAGACGGTCGATCAAGCCGAGTTCGTACATCATCAACAGACCTTTACCCAGAGCAAACGTGTTGCCCAAATTCCCACCAGGAATAATGATCCAGTCTGGCACTTCCCAGTCAAACTGCTGAACGATCTCGATGCCAACGGTTTTTTGCCCTTCAATGCGGAGCGAGTTGAGCGAATTGGCCAGATAGATGCCATTATCAGGATTGGCAGTAATTTCGCGCACGATCCGCATGCAGCCATCAAAATCGGTATCAAGGGCCAACACCAGAGCACCATGGGCTACCGGTTGTACCAATTGGGCAATACTCACCTTCCCTTTCGGCAGGAAAACGATAGTGGGAATACCGGCTGCTGCTCCGTATGCGGCAAGTGCGGCTGAGGTGTCGCCGGTAGAGGCGCAGGCAATCGCCCGGATTGGCTTTCCCTCACTTATCATCTGTTTGACCACGCTCACCAGGACGGTCATGCCGAGATCTTTGAATGAGCCGGTATGCGAATTGCCACACATCTTGATCCAGAGATCTTCCAACCCGATCTCGCGTCCGAAGCGTTCAGCCCAGAAGAGATTGGTACCACCTTCAAACATGCTGACCACGTTGTCGTCAGACACAATCGGGCAGACCCATTCCTTCTTGCCCCAGACGCCACTGCCATACGGCCAGGTTGTGCGCATCCAGCGATCATCGAAGAGTTTTTTCCACTCTTCGGGGCTACGCTGTGCCAGGGCATTCATATCGTGCTGGACTTCCAGCAATCCTCCTGAGCGGCTGTAGTACACGATCTCAGTCAGGGGATACCGCTCCTCCGGATCATCCTGTGCGGCAAACCATGCGCGATAGGTTGTCATCGTCGTGCGCTCCTGCAATCTATTCCAATTCAGCCTGAATACACGCCAGCATCCGTTCGGCTTCAGTTCGCCAGAATCCGGCTGGGGCGAGACGTACATACGTGGTGAGTTCGGGAATGGCAGCCCGATTATGGTGATGAAAGCGGTGGAAGAGACCGCGTTGGAGATACGGCTCTGGCCAGTCGGGTCGCAGGCGGGTTGCCGCTTCGAGATCGCGGATAGCCGCATAGTACTCACCTAACTCACGCCCTCGGATGAGTCCACGCCGGTAGAGCGCTAGCGCGAGATCGGGCCACGCCGCTAATGCGCGATCAAATGCCTGCACGGCACGGCGATATACCTCCCGATCAATAGTGCGCAGACCAAGCTGGCAGAGGCCTACACCGTACAGATACCACCAGCCAGCCTGAAGCCGACGCCAGAGCGATGGTTGCGACGATTCACGCATTGTCTTCTCCGTATGAAGCGTCATCAGACGAAACGCGATGCACAAACGTTATCATACCATTGAATGGGCAACATGTGAGCGTGACCGCAGAGGCTATTCAGGGCTTTTCGCGGCGCCTGGAGGGGTACGGAACGCAGGGGGCACGCTGAGATCCGGTTTCTCGTATCAGAATTGGTATAACACCCTGGGTCTGCTATAATTGCTCTTGCATTGTGAGCTGTTTTGGCAGAGACTGCTGTGCAATCAACTCACACTCGCAGATAACGAAATACTGCATCGGCACTTGTTGCCGATGTTAAGGAGGGATGACTAATGCGGCATGTCCGCGCACTGTTGCTCGCTCTCTCATTGTTGGCGCTCGTGATCTCGTGTGGCGGTTATGTTCTTCTCAGTGAATTACGGGCAACCCCAGCAACCACTGGTGAGCCGGTTGAATTCGTTGTTGCACCTGGTGAAACGGCCAACGATATTGCTACCCGGCTAAGTGCCGCCGGTCTGATCCGCCAGCCAATGTTATTCCGCATCCTAGTGCGCTGGCGTGGCCTAGATCAGCAAATTCAAGCCGGTCGCTATGTGCTCAGCCCGACAATGACGATGAGTGAAATTCTGATGGTCTTGCAGAGTGGTAAGGTGGTTGACGACATTCAAATTACGATACCAGAAGGATTACGGCTGGAAGAGATAGCAACGATTATTGCCGCAGCCGGTCTGGTCAGCGAAGCGGAGTTTCTCGAGGTTGCCCGCGACGGTGACCGTTTTCGCGATGACTACTTTTTGCTCAACAGCCTGCCCTCTGGAGCGACTCTAGAAGGATACCTCTTTCCTGATACCTACCGTTTTGCGCCATCAGCGGACGCCGAGACAATTGTGCGGAAATTGCTTGATCGTTTTGTCGAGCAGTACAGCACCATTGAGCGTTCGGTACGTGTCCCTGGCGTAACCGTGCATCAGATTGTGACGATGGCGTCGATTATTCAGCGTGAAGCAGTGCTACTGAGCGAAATGCCTAAAATCAGTGCGGTATTTTGGAATCGACTCAAGCCACAATTTGCGCCAACCTTCGGTGGCGGCTTACTCGGTGCCGATGCAACGGTGCAATATGCCTTGGGCTACGATCCGGTCGAGGGCACTTGGTGGCAACGTGAGTTGACTGTGGAAGAGCTGGCAATTCAAAGTCCGTACAACACTCGCGTCACGCCCGGTCTCCCACCAGGACCAATTGCTGCTCCTGGTCTGGCAGCACTGACTGCGGCTGCTCAACCTGATGAGTCGTCGCCATATCTCTTTTTTGTCGCCAGTTGTGAGCGAGATGGTTCACACAAATTTGCAACGACAATCGAAGAATTTCGTATCTATGAAGCGGAGTGGCTAGCGTGTCAGTAACATCAACGACCACGGCTGAGATTTGGTTGATCGGTGACCCGGTATCCCATTCACGTTCGCCAGCAATGCACAACGCTGCCCTGGCCGCATTGGGCATTGCTGCTCGTTATCGAGCTGTTCAAACAACTGCTGCTGAACTGGCTAGCCGTCTTACCGAGTTGCGTCAACCAACATTTCTTGGCGCTAATGTAACGCTTCCGCACAAACAAGCGGTGATACCGTTTCTTGATGAGATTGAACCGGCAGCCGCCAGAATTGGCGCTGTAAATACGATTGTGCGGCTATCTGATGGCCGTTTGTTGGGCACAAATACCGATGCACCAGGGTTGCTGGCCGATCTGGCAGCAGCCCGGTGGACGCCGACCGATCAAGAGGTGGTTATCCTAGGTGCATCAGGTGCAGCACGAGCAGCAGCATTTGCTTTGGCCGATGCTGGTGTAAGCAGCATCACCATTGTGAATCGGAGCTTGATGCGGGCTATCGATCTGGCAGCAGCGACCGCGGCCAATCAGCCGGCGTTGCGTGTGCGAGCATTAGCCTTGAGTGATCCGGCGGTGGATGAAGTAGTCGCTCGTTGCACGCTCTTGATCAACGCAACGGCACTGGGCTGGCGCGACGATGAGACGCCCCTCCCTGATCCACCGGTTGGTACGCATTGTCTGGTCTACGATATGGTCTACCGTGAGACGACCCTCTTACGAGCAGCAGCCGCTCGTGGCGCACGAGTACGTGATGGGCGGGGGATGCTGGTGGAACAGGGAGCACTGGCTTTTGAGCGCTGGACAGGGCATCCGGCCCCACGAGCGTTGATGTGGCAGGCTGCCTTTGGTGTGGAGCACGGGCCGTGATGGATGCATTAGTGATTGTGATTGGTCTGGTGCTGGGAAGTTTCCTAAATATCGTCATTATTCGCTTGCCGCGTGAGCGACGGTTACTGGGTTGGCCGCGTTGTATTCGTACCGGCCAACCATTGCGATGGTGGCAGTTGTTACCGGTGTTGGGATGGCTACTACAACGTGGCCGGGCCGCCGATGGTCGATCATTACCCGTCATCTACCCGCTCGTTGAGATTGGCAGTGCGCTCTGGTTGTGGCGACTCTACGATGTATACGGTTTAGGGCCACTGTTTGCGTATCTGACGTTTGTTGGAGGAATCTTGATTATCACCGGTGTTGTTGACTGGCTCTACCGCTGGATTTATACGGTTGTTATTTTGGGCGGCGCCGTAGTTGCCTTTATTTGGGGGTCATTTGTTGGAGCAGGCTGGCGTGAATTGCTACTTGGGGGACTGATCGGTGGAGTTGGCTTCTTTTTTCTGTATCTGCTCGCGTTGATCTTGTTTCCAGGGAAATCGGCGCCGTTTGGCCTGGGCGATGTCTACCTTGCAATCTTTATCGGGGCAGCACTTGGTCTGCGCCACCTTGGCCCAGCATTGTTGTACGGTGTGTTTATGGCCGGGTTTGTGGCTGCCGGTATCTTGCTAGCCCGACGCTTCGGGCATCAGACACCAGAATACCTGCCTTACGGCGCGTATTTATGCCTGGGTGTGTTACTCTACATTGCCCTGGGTGGGTACCAGTTGACATGAGGGGAGATGATGATCGGCTTGATTCCGGCAGCAGGTATGGCTACTCGTCTAGGCGCGTTACCATGTAGCAAGGAACTTTTACCGGTCGGTGCTTTTACCACACCGAATGGCTCGCGACCTCGACCTGTGATCACCTATCTGCTAGCTCAATGGCAGCTTGCCGGTATCGAGCGGGCACTGATTGTAGTACGACCCGGTAAATGGGATATTCTGAATTATTTGGGTGACGGTACTGCTTTCGGGCCACGTCTAGGCTATTTGATCGTCCACGAACCGTATGGTGCAGCGTATACGCTTGCCGCCGCTTTACCATTCATGCAAGGGCAAACAGTTGTCCTCGGTTTACCCGATGTCATTCTGGAGCCAGCAAACGTGTACGCGACCCTTATCGCTCACCATACCACGAGACAGCCCGATCTCACACTCGGTCTTTTTCCCTGCCCAAACCCGCAAACAGCCGATATGGTCGCTTTAGATACCGATGGCCGTCATGTAACGGCCATTGAGATTAAGCCTACTCACACCGATTTGCGCTGGACATGGATGGCTGCTATCTGGTCGCCAGCAGTGACAGGCATTCTGAACGAGGTGGTAGCGGATGATCGAGCCGCTCGTTGGCGTGGTGAAGAGCGGCCAGAATTGCACATCGGCGTCGTTTTCCAAACGGCAATCGTGCGCGGTCTGAATATCGAAGGAGTGATTTTTCCGCACGGTCAGGCGCTCGATATTGGCACCCCAATGGGTTGGGAGCAGGCCTGTCGGTTGATGGGAGCGTAGGATCAGGGCTTTTCAACGTTTTCAACCTAACTGGCACAAAAGAGAGCAGAAGCGTGGGCGGCAGAGGCGAGTTCCCGGTCTGATTCTGGACGATAGCCTGTTCCCTGGTAACTCGCGATCATGTCCATCACTGTCGCGGTAGGGGCGGGTTCCAAACCCACCCCTAATAGTGTTTTGACAGACCACACAATGGTTTTCAGCCGGGCATCCAGGCGACCGTAAGATTGCACCTCAGCGGAAGCAGGTAGGTGATGTTTATCGGTGTTGCTCTGTTTTGAATAGTCCATTTATCAAAAGTCATCCAAAGCTGAGAACTCCGAAAATCCCTTTTCTAAACGCGGCCAGTGCCTTCATGTAACCATTGCTTGCGCTAAAGCGGAAGCTCTCTTCCGAGAACTTGAAGCCACGTGACGATGACTACCCAGGTCGGAGACGTCATAACAATCATTTAAAACACATCGGCGACCATAATCGTATGATCACGACTGGGACCAACTGAGACAATACCCAGCCGGGCGCCTACCAACTGACAGATTCGTGCGATATACGCCTGGGCTGCATCGGGAAGATCGGCAAAGCGCCGTATATGGCGGGTAGGTTCTGACCAACCCGGCAACTCTTCGTAAACCGGTTCAATCTGCTCGAAGAGAGCGGTCGTCGTTGGTGGATATTCCAGAATTGCGTCATTCAATTTATAGCCAGTGCAAATTTTAATCGTCTCTAGCCCGTCGAGAACATCGAGTTTCGTAATTGCCAGGGTATCGATCCCATTAACTTGGGCCGCATAGCGTGTCATGACTGCATCGAACCATCCAACCCGCCGCAAGCGACCGGTCGTTGTCCCAACTTCAGCCCAGGGTGTACCGATCTGCCGCAAGGTATCGGCTACAGCGCCATCAACCTCCGTTGGAAATGGCCCCTCGCCGACACGAGTCGTGTATGCTTTGACCACCCCGATCACCGAATTGATGCGCGTTGGCCCAATGCCACTACCCTGACAGGCGCCGGCTGCGCCGGGCGGCGAAGAGGTCACGAAGGGATACGTCCCATGGTCAATATCAAGTAATGCACCCTGTGCACCCTCAAGTAACACCGGCAGGTCCTTTTCTAGTGCCCGGTGAATGATGGGATGAACATCGGTAATATGGTTGGCCAGCCGCCTTCCATACTCCAGATAGGTCAGATACGTATCGTGCAACGAAAGCGGGCGCGCATTGTACAACCGGGTCAGCAGACGATTCTTCTCTTCGAGCACCATACGCAAACGGTTGAGAAGCGTCTCTTCGTGCAGCAGATCGCCCATTCGTATCCCTGAACGGTTCATCTTATCAGCGAAAGCTGGCCCAATACCACGACCGGTCGTGCCAATCCGTGCCTCACCACGAGCTTCTTCTTGCAACTGATCAAGCTGAATGTGATAGGGCATAATCACGTGTGCACGATCACTAATAAACAGCTTCGCTGTTGATACGCCACGTGCCTCAAGATCATCGATCTCCTTGATCAGGACTTCTGGGTTGATTACGACACCATGACCTATCACATTGACGATGCCCGGATCAAAGATTCCTGAGGGTACCAGATGCAGCTTGAAGGTACCGAGGTGATTAACAACCGTATGACCGGCATTGTTGCCACCACCGTACCGAATAACCAGGCGCGCACGGGCTGCCAGCAGATCAACTAAATGACCTTTGCCCTCATCGCCCCATTGAGCACCAATTAATGCAACAACAGGCATCGTCTCTCTCCTTTTTATGGTAGCATGCGTAGTACGTCTATTCCTTCAGCTATCCACCCGAACCACGATCAGGAACGCAACGCTGCACGCAGACCTGCTAACGCTTCGTCAACATGTGTTGGTTGAATGATCAGCGGTGGCAGCAAGCGAATAACATCTTCACCTGCTGTCGCAACGAGGAGACCGTGACGATGGGCAGCTTCTCGAACAGCACTAGCCGAACCAGCAATCCGAATACCACGCATTAACCCACGTCCACGCAATTCAAGCACCTGGTCTGCGTGGTCGGCAGCGAAATCGTGTAAAGCCTCGTCGAAATAGTTACTCACCTGCCGGACATGGTTCAAGAAGGATGGATCGCTAATCTTACGGAAGACCACTGTTCCGACCGCAGTGGCGAGAGGATTCCCACCGAACGTTGTCCCATGGTCGCCAGGATGGATCGCATCTGCCACGTGTTGCCCCATCAGCACAGCACCGATGGGTAGACCACCGGCCAGCGGCTTCGCGACGGTCATCATGTCAGGGTATACACCGAGCTGTTCGTGGGCCCAGAGCGTACCGGTACGACCGACACCACACTGTATTTCGTCAAATATTAGGAGCGCACCGTAACGATGACAGAGATCGCGTACCCCCTGTATGAAAGCCGGCTCAGCCGCACGCAAACCACCTTCACCCTGCACCGGTTCGATAACTACAGCGCAGACGTCATCACCCATAACCTCCGCCAGTGATACCAGATCGTTGTAGCGAGCAAAGCGCACGCCAGGCATGACCGGCATAAAGGGTTCACGGTATTTCTCGCGAGCCGTAATCGCCACTGCCCCCATAGTACGACCGTGGAAGCTACCATCGAACGCTACAATGGTCGTTTTGCCTTCACCAAAATGGGCACGTGCATAACGACGTGAGAATTTGATCGCACCTTCGATGGCTTCAGCACCGCTGTTGCAAAAGAATGCCTTGGCAAAGGCTGGACTGCTTTGCACCAGCAGCTTCGCCAGCTCAATAGCTGGTCGGGTATGGTAAAGGTTAGAAACGTGGATCAGCCGTTCAGCCTGGGCATTGATCGCCTCAAGCACATCTCGATCACCATAACCAAGCGCGTTCACAGCGATTCCGGCCACAAAATCGAGGTAGCGACGACCTTCGCTATCGTAGAGATAGACCCCTTCGCCGCGTTCGATAACGAAATCGGCCCGCACATAGCTCTGCAAGAGATAGTCGTGATCGGCCTGAATAATATCTGCGGCGCGCTCGCCGGTCATAGCCTGTCCTTTCCGTTCTGGTTGATGAGAACGCACAGCGCAATTATACCACTGGCGGACGTTTGCCGTGATGGAAAGGGGTTTTAACATCTTCAATGCCCGTGCGTGGAGCATGCCTGGTACCGCATCACCTGTCCCTGGTCACCCTTCCTTTCCCACCAGCGGAGAGGAAGGGGAACGTGCAGCGATGCCTGCGTCATACCTTCACCATAGTTCAGAGGGAGATTCGTTGCAGCGTCATGCCGCAGATGGTCGTGCCCAAGCAGAGACCACGTGTGGGGGCCCGACAGGTATGACGCCAACCATGTGGCGCCTGGACCCGAATCATGGCGGGGCGGGTGCAATTTCGGGATGGACAATGCCGGATACCGACGTGGACGATGAACGGTAGGGGCAAAAAATTTTTCGCCCCTACCATCCCGGCCATCCCACCGTCCCGGTCATCCCGGCATCTGTTGGCATGATTGATACAGGCGATGCAATGGGAACGATTGGAATTGACGGCGGCAATACAACTATTGGCGCTGCACTCATCAGCGGCAGCAGTTCACCTGGTTCTGGCGTCAGATCGTATGCGAGGAATGCCAGCGCCATGGTGAGGTAACAGATAGTCCTACCCGGAAATCACCCCGTGGTACTATAGACGCTGCGCAAAGTTTCAACTACGATACTGTGTAGTGATCGCATTCTATATGCAAAGAGGATTGCCGTGACAGCCATTATCCTCCAAACCCCGCCTGCCGATCCACTCAACCAGATCATTACGCTGCTCGAGCAATTACGGAACCGATTGCCATTCGCCGAAGAGGAATTAGCGTATCACACTCAACTGCGGGCGATGCTGGCCGAACAGCAAGAACAAAGCGCAGCAGCATTAGCTGCATGGCGGACAGCGCTGGCAAGACGTTGGGAATGCGAGGTGCAAGCTCAACGCCTCTACACCTATGTGCGCCAGCAGGTGATTGACGCTGTTGGCACCGATGCACCGTGTTGGCAGCTCGTGGAAGAATCGCCAGCCGACGGTGCCTGGATGGCAACCGATCTGCTGAACAATCTACGTCGGCTGGCAATCGTTGTCGATCTGATCCAACCTGCACTACCGTCTCACAAGGCTATTCAGGCAGAGTTGCAGACGATGGCAGCGCGGTTGGCGCACGCAATTCAAGAGACAGAACGGTGCGAGGAAGAGCGTCGCAGAGTACAGGCCGAGCAGCGAATGCTGAACGAGCTGTGTCAACGGTCGTACCGGCGCACACGCCAACGAATTGTCACCCATTTAGGCGGATAAACAACACCTCTTGTGCTACGCCGTGGGCACTTCTGGTGCCAGGCGGGCCAGTTCACGGCGTAACTGATTGATACGGGCAATGGTATTGCGCTGATCACCCACACCGTTAATGTAGTGATGTTTTTTGTGCGCTAATTCGGCGCATGCTTCGTAAAAGCGGCTGGCTGCTTTGCTGCGTATTCGGTTGCGGAGCTGACCGCTAAACGATTTCGCGGCAACGTAATGAGCCGGTGAGATGATGCCAGCCGCTACCTCCTCGGCCAGATACGTCGCGATATATTGCTGTTCTCGCCGAATCTCCCAAATGACCAGCCCCAAGACGACAATCCAGGATGACCAGTCAACCAGCAAGGTCAGACCGAGACCGGTCAGGCCAAATTCACCGGCCAGGAAGACTGCCATTGTGTTGTGAAGGGCATGTAAACAAACCGCCAGCAACCATCCGGCAAAGGGAGCGATGAAGCGGATCAGTCGGTTGGGATGGAGCCGAGACATAGCCAGGCCAAGCCCGATCCAGGCTGTGTAGACAGCGTGCCCCCAGCCACCCAAAATGACGCGCAGGATGAAGAGTGAGATCAGTCCGCCAACACCATTTTCACTGTAACCAAAGAAATAGAGATACAGCAGATTTTCGGTAGCGGCGAAACCCAGCGCAGTAATCGCAGCATAGAGCATGCCATCGAGTCGCGAGTCAAACTCTTCGGGGAAGGCGAGCATGATAATCACGACCGCAATCCCCTTGAGACTCTCTTCGACCAGCGGTGCCAGGAGCGTTGTTCCGGCCAGCTCGGCTGAGGCTTCACCGATAAAGATAGCCAGTGAGGCCTGTGCCAGACCCGTCCAGACAATTGCGCCAAGTGTTGCCACAAATGCGCCCCACAGAAAGGCGCCAAACAGCAGACGACGCGGCTCCTTCTCGAAGCGGTCGAGCCAGTAGGCAATTGCAGCGTATATAAAAGCCGGTACAAAACTGAGGATTGCCGCAGCGATAAACCCGATCATATCACGCCCTTTGTACTCGGTACCGTCTCGCCAAGACGCGGATCGATACGGGTAGCAGCATCAAGTGCGCGTCCACATGCCTTAAACAACGCCTCAATCTTGTGATGATCATTGCGCCCGTACAACACTTGCGCGTGTAGATTGAAACGACCATTGAAAGCAATACTCTCAAACAGGTGAGCAATCAGATCGGTCCCTAACTGTCCTACCCGTGGGGTAACAAAATCGGCCTGCACGACACAGTAGGGGCGTCCCCCCAGATCAATTGCAACCAGGGCCAGAGCTTCATCCATCGGCACAAAGCTATGGGCTGTGCGAACGATCCCAGCCCGCTCGGCCAACGCCTGATCGATTGCGCGTCCCAGACAGATACACACATCTTCCGCCGTGTGATGTTCATCAACCTGAAGATCACCCTGGGCACGGACGGTAAGGTCAAAGAGACCGTGACGTGCCCACAGGGTAAGCATATGATCGAGAAATCCGATCCCGGTCTGTACATCAGCGTATCCACTACCGTCGATGGTAAGCGACAGTACAATACTCGTTTCGCCGGTGGTGCGCTCGATGGTTGCCCGCCGAACCCTATTCACTGCGCTGCTGACTTCGCTCACTGCTAAATCCCTCCGGATAACGACGACGTAATTTTTCGATATTAGCCGCCATGACAGCCCCAAGCGAAGTATCAAGCGCATCGCAGGCCAGAGCGGCATACCAGAGAATATCACCTACCTCTTTCAGCAGTGCTTCGCGCTCAAGAGGATGACCGTGGAAAAGGTGTTTTTTGACCGCGTCAGCAAACTCCCCGGCTTCACCACTCAGACCGAGCGCTGCATTGGTCAAACGTTCACGAGCATCCAGACCGGCTGCCAAAGTACGCAGCGCCAGTTGTTGATATTGATCGGCGTTCATACCTGTTCCTCGCCCGAGATAAGCGCCAACAGTTCAGGTAAGACGTGTCGATTACTCCCGATACCTTCTTGATTGTAAATGGTTGGTGTGCCCTGCCAGTCGGTGTACGTCCCGCCAGCTTCAGTCAAGATCGGCAACAGTGCTGCGGCATCCCAGACGTTCATTGCCGGATCAAGGGCAACCTCGGCCCGACCGGTTGCGACCAACACATAGCCATAACAATCACCCCAGGTGCGGAAAAGCCCAGCACGGGCCAGAATACGCTGGAAGGCAGCCGCTTTTGCGTATCGTTCGTAATCGTGAGCGGTGGTTCCAACGACCAGACTCTCGCGGAGGGTTGAAATGGACGAGACACGGCAGGGCTGATTGTTCCAAAAGCAGCCAAGACCTTGAGCAGCCGCAACCGTTTCGGCGAGCGCCGGCAGATGGATCACGCCAAGGACCGGCTCGCCTTCGCGCAATAGACCGATTAACACCCCATAGAGCGGCACTCCGCGCACAAAGCTCTTGGTACCATCGATGGGGTCAAGTACCCAACGGTAGGTTGCATGTTCGCTCCCACTCAGACCGTCTTCCTCACCGAGAACTGCATGATCTGGGTACGCTGCCTGGATCATGGCCCGCAAATGGCGTTCGGCAGCGCGATCAGCGATAGTAACCGGCGATTCATCCGCCTTATGCTCAATCGTGACCTCTCGTTGAAAATACTGAAGTGTGATCCGACCGGCTTCGTAAGCAATCTGGCGGGCAAAATCAAGCATTTTTTCAAGCGATGTACTCATTGGATCACCTCAGCCAGGGTTGCGAGTAGCACATCGGTCTGAGCTGGCGTACCGACACTAATCCGAATATAGCCGTTCAACAGTGGTGTCTGGTAATGCCGTACTAACACTCCACGTCGTTCGAGCGCCAATTTTAGCTGACGGGCATCACGCCCTTCGACGCGACAGAGAATAAAGTTCGCCAGACTGGGGAAGGGGGTCAGGTACGAAAATGTCTGGAGGCGGACAAAGAGACGCTCGCGTTCGGCGACAATCGCCTGTACTCGCTGACGCAACTCGTCAGCGACAGCGAGCGAGGCAACTGCTGCCGCCTGCGCCGCAACTGATACGTTGTACGGCTGTTTGATCTTCCAAAGCTGCTCGCTCAACCAACGCGGAAAAAGCCCATAGCCAACCCGTAACCCAGCCAATCCGGCCCACTTACTGAAGGTGCGCAGAATCGCCAGATTTGGGTAGTAATCGAGCAGATCACTCGCACCGACCGGTGCGCGACCCGGTTCGGCGAATTCAATGTAGGCTTCATCAACAACGACCAGCAGGGGTAATTCGAGAATCTGCAACAACTCGTCTCGTGGCAATGGATTACCGGTTGGATTATTGGGTGAAGTGAGAAAAATGGCTTTTGCGCCCTGCGCCGCAGCCTGAACAATCGCCGGTAGATCGAGACTGAAATCGGCGCGGCGCGGAACACTGATCACCCGACCACCACAAATACCGGCATCAAACCGGTACATCCCAAAGGTGGGTGGACAATCGATAATGGCATCACCGGGATTGATGATCAGGCGTAAGACCAGATCAATCAGTTCATCGGCGCCGGCGCCACAGATAATTTCATCGGGTGAGCGCCCCGTATACGCAGCCAGTGCAGTGCGTAACGCTGTTTGTTCGGGGTCAGGGTAAATATGGTACGTTGTTGTCGTTTGTAAGGCAGCCAATGCCGCCGGTGCGGGGCCATACGGATTTTCGTTTGCGTCGAGTTTCACGATCTGCTCAACCGGCAGACCGAGACGGGCAGCCAATACCTCGAGCGGCACAATTGGCGTATACGCCTCGAGGTCAGCGATCTCAGGACGAACAAGATGGGGCATAACGGACATCATAGCAACTCCGTGGCGGCAAGACAGAGCACACCAGAGTGTATGATACCATAGGCGCAACGGGGCGTGGTATAATTCAAACCTTGAACAGTTGAATGACAGGGAGGGAAGTGATGACCCCACGAGCATTAGATCGGCGCGCAGCGTTGCGAGCCGAATTGCTCGGTCTCGTGCGAGAGCATGTGCCCGATGACGCAATAGAAGCGCAAATTGAAGCATTACTGGCTGAAGTGCTGGCTGATGAACCGGTTGCTGACCCACAGCCGGTCGTAGCTGACCATCTCCCTCCCGATCAGCGGATTGTCGTTACCGGTATGGGGGTCATCTCGCCGTTCGGTGTCGGGATTGAACCATTTTGGTCTGGTCTGGCAGCCGGAAGAAGCGCCATTGGACGGATTACCTTCTTTGATCCGAGTGACTACCCCTGTCAGTTGGCCGGTCAAGTAAACGACTTTCAGCCCCAGATGTTTATCGAGGCCAAAGAGGCACGCCGGATGTCACGGGCCGGTCAGATGGCTGTTGCCGCAGCACGTATGGCTGTCGAACACGCTCGTCTCCCACTCGAACGAATGGCCCGTGATGAGATCGGGGTCTTGATTGCCAGCGGGACGACCTCGATGCCAGACGTTGAACAGGCAATGATCACGTTAGTTCAGCGTGGTGGCATGAAAATCAGCCCCTTCTTCATTCCGGCAGCGTTGCCGAATATGCCCTCCAGTCAGGTCGCAATTCAATTAGGTCTACGCGGTTACACCACAGCGATCTGTACGGCCTGTGCAGCCGGTGCTCAGGCAATTGGTGAGGCCGCCGAGGTGATTCGCCGTGGAGATGCTGAAATTATGCTGGCCGGTGGTACCGAAGCACCGATCACCGAACTTAGTCTGGCAGCATTTTGCGTGTTACGAGCACTCAGTACACGTAGCAACCACGAACCCACCCGAGCGTCTCGACCATTCGACGCACTCCGTGATGGGTTTATCCCCGGTGAAGGAGCGGCTGTATTAGTACTGGAACGGTTAAGTAGCGCACAACGACGTGGAGCGCCCATTCTGGCCGAATTGATCGGGTACGGTGTCTCGGCTGATGCTTATCACGTGACTGCACCTGACCCCGATGGCGAGGGGGCGGCTATGGCGATGCGACGAGCATTACAACAAGCACGTCTAGCGCCACAGCAGGTCGATTACATTAATGCCCATGCCACCAGTACGCCAGCCGGCGATATTGCCGAAACTCGTGCGATCAAAAAGGTATTCGGTGAGTATGCCTATAGTGTCCCCATAAGCTCAATTAAATCGATGATTGGTCACCTTACCGGTGCCGCCGGTGCAGTGGAAGCAGCAGCAACTATTCTGACCCTTCACCACGGCTTGATCCCACCAACGATTAATCTCGAACATCCAGACCCCGAATGCGATCTCGATTATGTTCCGAATATCGCACGTCAGGCGGAGTTACAGGTCGCTATTTCTAATTCGTTCGGATTCGGTGGCGTGAATACCGTCCTGGCTTTTCGCAAAATGTCATAATCAGATACACTGAACAACAACAGGATTCCTTTAGACCTTAATCCATGTGGCACATACACGGTCACGAATGGGCTATTGAACAACTGCGGAGCAATATTCGCACTCAGCGTGTTGCCCACGCCTACCTCTTTGCCGGCCCATCAGGGATCGGTAAATCATTGCTGGCCCTTCGGATGGCCCAGGCGTTGCTATGTGAGGAGCAAACAGGCGATCCCTGCCTGCAATGTCGAACCTGTCGTCGAATCGAACGCGAGAGTCATCCTGATGTCCGTGTTGCCAGTATGGCAACCCAGGCCTCCGCCGCCAAAGCCGAGGAAGCAGCCCGCCAGAAAGAATTGAAAATTGCGACTATCCGCGAATGGCAACGCGATCTGGCTCTGCGTCCGTATGAGGCATCACGCCGGATTTTGATCCTCTACGATGCCGAACGGCTGAGCGAGGAAGCGGCTAATGCGATGTTAAAGACTCTGGAGGAGCCACCCGATTACGCTACCCTCTTGCTGGTAGCGCACAGTAACGATCTCCTGCCAACGATTGTCTCACGCTGTCGGGTCTTGCGTTTACGCCCGTTACCACGTGAGCAGGTAGCAGCCGCCTTGCGCGCCCGCGGTGCGTCTCCGGATCAGGCCGATATACTGGCAGCTTGGAGCGATGGTCGGATCGGGTGGGCAATCAACTTGATGAATGATCCGGTAGCGCAAACGACCCGCCGTGAGCGGTTAGACGTATTCATTGGATTGCACAAGGCTGATCTGATCACTGCGCTGCAATGGGCGGAACAGCGAGCAAAAGAGTACCGGGCTGGCGATCAGGCAACAGTGCTGGAATGGCTTGAACTATGGCAGAGCTGGTGGCGCGATATGCTCTTTATTACGGCAGGTTGTGCAGAAGCGATAACTAACATTGACCGGCGCGCAGAATTGACCATGCTGGCACAGCAGATACCACCGACGGCTGCGTTTGCTTTCTTGCAAAAGATTATCACGGTGAGCCAGCAACTGAATGAGAATGTGAATCCGCAACTGGCACTTGAACATCTGGTATTACATCTTCCCCGCTCTGGCTGATGGAGGAATCTGACATGAATACGACCTCGATTTTCGATCTTCATGCGGCTGTGATCGACGATTATCGTCAGTTTGTCGAGTCGTTTATTCATATTGCCGATGATCGGATCCGCACGATGGTGGAACAGACCATCGCTGATCAACGACTATGGCCAGAGCCATTGGTGCAATTAAGCCCGGCATACGCTGCGGCGCCTACCGTTGACGAGCTGGCGCAACGTGGGATCATTCAGCCAGAAACGGCCCACTTCTTCCGCACGCCGACGAACCAACCATTTCGTCTCTATCAGCATCAGTACGAAGCACTCCAGTACGCGAAACAGCGAAAGAGCTTTGTCGTTACCAGTGGTACCGGTTCTGGTAAAAGTACATGTTATTTCTTACCAATTATCGATGATCTGTTGCGTTCCCGTGAACCCGTCAGTGGTGTGCAGGCTATAATTATTTATCCAATGAATGCGCTGGTCAATTCGCAAGAACAGGCGTTACAGCGTTTGGCAAACCAGTATCGTGAACAGTACAGTCGCGAGTTCCCAATCCGATTTGCGCGCTATACCGGTGAGACCAGCGAAGAACAGCGCGAGCTGTTGCGCCGTGATCCACCACATATCTTGCTCACGAACTTTGTGATGGCAGAACTGATGATGGTGCGACCCGATGATCAGCGGCTGATCGGCGGTGCTATGCAGGCGTTGCGTTTTTTGGTGTTCGATGAGCTGCATACCTACCGTGGCCGCCAGGGGGCTGACGTGGCGATGTTGATCCGACGCCTGAAACAACGGTATGCGGCACCGGATATTCTGCATATTGGCACCTCGGCCACTATGGTTGCTGGCGCGAACGGATCTGCTGCTGAGCGACGTCGCGTCGTAGCTGAGTTTGCATCACGTTTCTTCGCGCACGCGATCTCCGCCGATCAGGTGATCGAAGAGACACTCGAACCACTGACAATTGGTGGGCCACCAACGAACGCTGAGCTTCAAGCAGCATGGGAACATCCTTTGCCCCCAGCCGATGATGGTACGGGTTGGGAGATTCTGCGACGTCATCCACTGGCACGCTGGATCGAATTTGCCCTCGGTGTGCAGACCGATACCGATGGCCGCCTGGTACGTCGTACACCGCGCACGCTTAGCGAAGCCGCGCAAGAATTAGCCGAACAAGTGAGTCGAACACCAGAGGAGTGCCGGCAGAAGATTCAACAGATGCTGGAATACGGTAGCACGATCAATCGTCCTGGCGGCGGTATGGCATTTGCGTTTAAGTTACACCAGTTCATCTCACAGAGCAACCGGGTGTATGCCACGCTTGAAGACCGTCAAACCCGCCAAATATCACTCGATGGTCTGATCCGTACCAGCAATCAGCGACTGTACCTCCCCCTTGTCTTTTGTCGTCATTGCGGTCAGGAGTACTATGACGTTCTCGTTTACAACTGTGATGTGCTGCCCAACCTGAATGAGCAGATGCTCGTCAACGGTATCGACGATAACGATGACAGCCAGCAACTTGGTTATCTGATGCTGCCCCTGGAATCGGACGACTGGAGTGATGAAAAGATCCCTGATGAGTGGTACGACGCGAAAGGCCGCATCGAAAAAAACTGGCGCACACGTGTCCCCAGACAGGTATGGGTTTCGCCAGATGGTCGATTCAGCGAACAGCCATTCCCTACAGGGCAACGAATGTGGTTTCAACCACGTCCTTTTACGATCTGTCTGCGCTGTGAAAAATGGTACCAGGGCAGAACAAGTGAGTACGCAAAACTCAGCTACCTCTCCAGTGAGAACGTATCGAGTGCGACTTCCATCCTCGCGATCTCGCTCTTACGGCGTGCCGCCGATACTGGCAATAGCAACACCGTATACGACCGCCTGCTCTCGTTTGTCGATAATCGCCAGGATGCCGCATTACAAGCCGGTCACTTCAACGATCTCGTCCATATTGCGGTGATTCGAGCCGCTCTGGTTGAAGCCCTGCGCACACATCACGAGCTACGCGACAGCAATGTCGCCAGGGAGGTAGTGAAGTCAAGCGGTCTTACCTTGCGAGATATTGCCAGAAGCACAGAATTGCGCGAAGGTACCCCAATGGCGCGGCGAGTCTGGCAAACGTTCACCGATCTGATTGAATACTGGCTCTACGAAGACCTCCAACGCGGCTGGCGGAGTATTGTCCAGCCTAATCTTGAACAACTTGGTCTGCTTCGCATCGAATACGAGGGGCTGCACGAGTTCTGTACTGATGAGAAGGTGTGGCAGGGATCGCTACAGCGTATTCCGCCAGAACGACGGGCAAACATTGTGCGTTACCTGCTCGATACGATGCGTCAGCGACGAGCAATCGATACGCGCTGTCTGCAAGGAGATTACCAGCGCGAATTGCGTAAACGGGTCACGAGCGATCTGAACGAGTTCTGGGGGTTTGATACCGAGGATGGGAACGATTTTCAGGCGGCGACGTATGCACAAATCCGTGGGACATCGAATAAGCCGGTGAATGGTATCTCTCTGAACTGGAAGAGCGCATTTGCCCGGCAATTACGCAAGGTTATGCGGCTTGATCAGGATACGTATGAAGCCATCATTCACGAGCTGCTCGAACAACTGGTCGCTTATGGTATGGTTACCCGCCTATCCCCCATTGTCGATCATCAGCGCTTTCAACTCAACGCTGCCTGTTTGTGCTGGCGACCAGGAACAGACGGATCGGAAAGCACCGGCGTGAACGGTGTCGCTGACCTGCTCGATAGTAACCGACATCCCCGCCGACCAAATTCCTTCTTCCGAAATTTCTACCTGCAAAAAGCCGAAGCGCTTGCAGCATTGGAAGCCCGTGAGCACACTGCACAGGTTGTAGCCCCGGGAGAGCGTGAGCGACGGGAAAAGCGCTTTCGCTGGACAAAAGCTGATCAGAATGATCCGACGCTGAACCGGCGTTTACCGTTCCTGGTCTGTTCACCAACTATGGAATTAGGCATTGACATTGCCGAACTTTCTCTGGTTCATCTGCGAAACGTTCCGCCGACACCGGCCAACTACGCACAACGCAGTGGTCGCGCCGGTCGTCAGGGACAACCAGGATTGATCATCACGTACTGCCGGGCCAATCGGCCACACGATCAATATTTCTTCCGCAATCGCAAAGAGATGGTGGCCGGAAGCGTGCAGGCGCCGCGCATTGATCTGACCGGTGAAGCACTGGTGCGTGCCCACCTCCACGCGATATGGCTGGCCGCAGTACGTCTGCCACTCGGTAATTCTATTGGCAATGTGATCGATCTCTCTCACCCTGATCTACCGCTCAACCCGAATGCTCTGCACCAGATACAGCTTTCACCGGCCAGTTTGCGTGAGGTGCGTGAACAGGTAGTTGCTGCACTCTTGAGCGAAGATTTGCGACGTGATGCACCGTGGTACAATGAGCGTTGGCTCGAGGAGGCGCTTGCCGAAGCTCCAAGATTATTTGATGAGGCTTTTAATCGCTGGCGTGAATTGTACCGAATCGCCCTCCGCCAATTAGCAGATGCAAATGCGCTCATCAACAGTAACGACAAAGATAATCAGGAACGCGGGAAACGTCTTCAGGACGAAGCATTGCGTCAGCGAAACTTGCTCTTGCAGACCGATGTTGCTAGCGAGGAGAGTGACTTCTACCCATACCGCTATCTAGCAAGCGAAGGCTTTCTCCCCGGCTACAACTTTCCGGCTCTCCCGGTGCGGGCATGGATTCAACGCGGTGAGGGTGAGTTTATTCCCCGCCCGCGTGTTTTGGGATTACGCGAATTTGCACCGGGTAACTACATTTACCACGAGGGAGCAAAATGGGAAGTAACCGGCTTTCGAGCAACCTCCTCTGGTCTGGTAGACCGTCGGATGGATCGGAAGCTCTGCTATACCTGTGGTGCGTTTACTACGCTCGAACACGATTTGTGTCCAGTCTGTCAGACCCGCTTCGATGGCAGTAACAGTTATCTGGCCCCACTCCTCGAAATGCCAAATGTAACTACCCGTCGTCGCGAGCGGATTACCTCCGACGAAGAGGAACGACGTCGCCGTGGGTTCAAACTCATCACCACATTCCAATTTGCTCCACAAGCAACGCGGCAGCTTAAGGCGCAAATCGTCAATGGAAATACACCGCTGATCGATATGATCTACGCTCCTGCGGCAACCGTTCTCACGATTAACAAGGGGTGGTTGTTTGCTCGAGAGCAGGGCTTTCTCGTCAATCTGAACAATGGTGCGGTCATCGGCGAAAAGGAAAAACCCCAATCCATCGAAGCGGAGGGTCCGCCATACACCGAGCCGGTAGGAACAAGAGTGTTCCTCTACGCTCAGGAGACCAAAAACATTCTCTTAATACGGTTCCGCGTCCCAGAGTGGCGTCATAGTTCTAAGTTCTGGACAAGCCTGAAATATGCGTTACTGTTCGGATTGGTCGAGGCATTCCAGCTTGACACCAACGAGATTACCACTGAAGTCGTAGGGCGTGATGATTGGCTCTCACTCATGTTTATTGAAGAGAGTGAAGGTGGTGTTGGCGTGTTAAGGAGGTTGATAGAAGAACCAGACGCATTTCAGCGTATGGTGCAGGCTGCTCTCGATCTCTGCCATTTCACGACCGAAGGTCTAGACACGAAACCCGAATGCACCGCAGCTTGCTACGACTGTTTACTCAGTTTCTCGAACCAACGCGAAATCTTAGATATTGACCGTCATCACATTCGTGACGCTTTGCTCCAGTTACATCACGCCCAGCTTCAGCAAGACTACAACCGGCGCACGTATGATGAACAAGTTTCCTTCTTGCTGGCCCAGATCGATCCCAAATCCGAGCTTGAGCGGCGATTTCTGAAAACGTTGCAGGCATTGCATGCGCAACTCCCCGCTAGTGCGCAAGAGCGGATTGACGACGTACATTGTGTCGTTGACTTTTTCTACGATCCAAATATCTGCGTGTTCTGTGACGGTAGTGTTCACGATGAACCACACCAGCGTGCGCGTGATGAGCAGGTGCGACGGGAACTGCGTGCGTCTGGGTATCGGGTCATTGTTATCCGCTACGACCGTAATCTGGAAGAACAGATTCGGTCATACCCTGATGTGTTTAAGGTGTGAGCGCATAACAGATGCACATTTCAGATGTGCCCTTTCGTGGCACGTTACAAGCGGATACCAGATGGAATCGTATGCAACCCCTGCTGAGTGTACGTGAATTGAATATAACCCTTGCCACCAAACCAATCCTGAGCGGGATCACCTTTGATCTGCAGGCCGGTGACATCCTAGGGGTGGTTGGTTTGCGCAGTGCGGGGAAATCGGTGCTCTTGCAGGTGCTGGCCGGTATCCATCCACCCACTAGCGGTGACGTGCAGATTGAGGGTATTACGCTAGAATGGCGAGCGCAAACAGCGCAACGGCTCGGCATTGAGTTCGTGCCCCAAACCCCGCCCCTGGTTGAACTTATGCCGGTACTTAATAATATCTTTCTGGGGCGTGAATATGGACGCAGACGACTCGATCATGCGGCGATGGCAACCATTGCGTATCAGTGGCTGGAACGATTTGAATTGCCGCGCAGCCTCGCTCACCAGCGCGCCAGTGATCTGAACGAAGAAGAACGGCAACTGGTTGCACTTATTCGCGCATTCGTGCGTCCGTTCCGTATTCTGATCCTCGATGAATCGTTCTCGGCACTGAGTTTCGCCCGCCAGCAGGTTGTCTTGCAGTATCTACGTGAACGGGCCGCAACCGGCGTTGGCATCATTCTCAGCAGCGACGATCTCAACCTGATCTTCAGCATTACCAACCGACTGCTGGTCTTGTACCAGGGTCGGCAGGCCGCCTTACGTACAACCGCCAACACCACACCACGCGAAGTTGTCGAGCTAATGGTCGGTTCAGTTCGTCAGGAGCGCGTCACACCCCTGATTTGGGCTTTTGAGAATTACTATCAGGCCCAACAACAAGCCGAATCGCTTCGTCAGCGCCAACAACAACTGCAACACAACCTGGCCGAACAAGATTCGCTCAATCGGGAGTTGGTACGGCAATTACAGACCCAAATGATTGCGCTTGATCAACTCAATCGGGCGTTGCAAGAAGCCAATCACCGGCTCATCGTCGAACGCGAAGCCGAACGCAAAGCGCTGGCCCGCGAGTTGCACGATCAGGTCATTCAAGATCTCCTTAGCTTTAACTATCAACTCGAACATGTTGAAGAGGAAATAGAGCAACCAACAGTATTGGCCGAGTTACAGAACATCCGCCACGGTATTCGCGAAGTCGTAGCGATGTTGCGCCAGATGTGCAGCGATCTGCGGCCTCCCACTCTCGATAGTCATGGCCTGGCGGCTGCACTACGTTCCCTGGTAAGTCAGTGGAGTGAACAAACCGGCATTCACGTTGAGCTGAACCTGGTTGAACCTCTAGATCGCTGGTCAGAGACCATCGAACTCACTGTCTTTCGCATCGTGCAAGAGGGATTGAATAATATCCGCAAACATGCCTGCGCCAGCCGTATATTCCTGGAGGTACGTCGTACCTCAGCTGCAGGGATCATGGTTCGGCTGGCCGACAACGGACGTGGAATGGAGACACCGCCTGATCTGCGCAGTTTGTCAGAACAGCGACACTTTGGTCTGATCAGCATCAGTGAACGGGTTTCACTACTGCGCGGTACGCTCCAGATCGGCCCTTCAAGCTGGGGCGGGTTAGAACTTCAGGTAGAGATTCCTAACCCGGCGCCCTTTCCAACCACCGAAGGGATCGGCATCAACTAGAGCGCTTTGTGCTTACGCTGGATGGCATCCTCGACGACCTGACGAACTGCAGCGGCATCGAGGTCTTTCTTATCAAGGAAGGCCAGAGCGCCAGATTCCAACCCTAAACGACGGAATTCGCGATCTGGGTATGCACTGATCAGCACAACTCGCGCACCAGGCTGAAGGGTCTTGATCCGACGCAAACATTGAATTCCGTCACCATCGTTTAGAATTACGTCAATAAAAATGAGATCGGGCGTTATCTGTTGCAGCAACCGCACCGCTTGGTGACAGTCCTCTGCGTCGTACAACCGGGCATCGATACAAGCTTTCGCGATCATCCGCTTGAGTTGCACACGATACCGTTCGTTATCGTCGATGACCAAAACTGTCAGAGGTACTGTACTGGTCGTTAGTGGTTCACGATGCTGAACAACGTCGAAGCCTGTCTCGGCAAGAAGTTCGGGATGCTGAAGGGCAAACTGATAGGCTTCAAGCCGACTACTCACATTAATCGCCCGGTAGAGCGCTGTCAGATGATTCTCGACCGTCTTCACGCTGAGACCCATCTCCTGGGCCATCCGCCGATTATCATACCCCTGCACAATCAGCCGTAAGAGTTCGCGTTGACGGCGGGTCAGGGCCATCTGCGGTGAACGGGTAAGCTGTGGGGTAGCCTGAATGAGACGGCTCAGCAACGGGCCGGATATCCAGTTACCGCCAGCGATAATCCGTTGAACTGCCAGTTGCAAGTCACTGAGCGGCTGATCTTTCAGGTGGTAACCATTGACACCGGCTGCTAGCAGGCCGACAACGTAAGACTGATCATCGTAGGCACTGACCACCAGAATCTTCATTGCCGGATAGGTAGTACGAATACGGCGAATGGTGGCAATGGGATCGAAGTCCGGCATCGCTACATCAACAACCAGCAGGTCGGGTTGATGTTGAGCCAGAACGGCCAGCAGTTGTGGGCCATTTGATGCCTCACCAACCACCTCACATTCAGGCACGCTGGTCAGTGCACTGCGCAAGCCGGCGCGCACCACGGCATGATCATCGGCCAGTACTACGCGAGTCGTTCCCATTGCCAGGTCCTCACCAGGATTGATGCACGCTTCACTGCGTTACATATTGCATCACGATGAGGAGTATTATCGCTGAAAAAGGAATGTAAGGCAAGGAGGGGCGACCTGCGATAGGATTTTCAGGGTCTTCACCCTACTCGGCAGAGGTGAGGAAAGGGGTAAACGGAAGAGGCCGGTTCCCGACCTGTCCACAGCTCATGCGAAAACCCGCAGCTTCCCGTTCCGACGACGTTTGCGGCTAACCCCTGTTGTCTCGCCGATCGCGCCTGTTAGTGCACTGAAGGGATGAGTTCTACCCCACCCCCCGTAAGCGGAGGGCTTAGGGGACAATGGCGATGTTTTTTTACGATTAGTTGTCGGTCACTCAGTTCTACTCCGCCGTAAGCGGGGGCTTAGAGGGTGACGCTCGCGGAGAAGCCCGGAGGGTTGTGTCGACTCCCACCTGCCCACCGCCGGATGCAGGCCGGAGGCCCGCGCTCCCAGGCGAGCAGTACGGGGCGGAGATCGTCGTGAGGAAGTGAAAGACACTCATTGGTGAACACGGCCAAAAACCGAGGGACTGAGGGTGAAGTCACGCTCCGCTGCACCAACTCTGGACTGCGGAAGCCGTGCTTCCGCAGTCCACGATAGGAATGAGGAAGACTCACCAGTCTGCTCGTCACGCATTGGTCGGAACGGATCCTCCCGCTTGCGGGGCCTAGGGTTGCACTGGTTCTACCTGCACACTGCCGGATGCGGGGCGTTGTGTATGATTATCAAACAGCAACAACGACAACAGTTGCACTGGTTTTACCTGCACACTGCCGGATGCGGGCCTGCAACCGGTGATGACGCCTCCTGCCGATAGGTCTACCAGACTTACCCTGCCCGACCACGCCGACGGGTTGTCACATCAAAGATCACCGCTGCGACCAGCACCAGACCGCGCACGATGTATTGATACGCAATATCGATACCCATCAGGTTCATACCGCTAGTTAATGACACGTAGACCAACGCACCGATGATTGAGCCAATGACATTCCCGACTCCACCGGCTGCCGACACTCCCCCGATGTACGCTGCTGCAATTGCATCAAGTTCAAACAGGGTACCGGCAGTGGTGGTTGCCGAGCGTAGACGCGAAGCAAACAACACCCCCGACAACGCCGAGAGCATTCCCATCGAGGCAAAGACGATATAGGTAATCCGCTTGACACTGATCCCACTCAACTCTGCGGCTTCGGGATTGCCGCCAACCGCATAAATATGACGACCAAGGACGGTCTGGGTCGTGACAAAATGATAGATTGCGACAACGACCAGCACAATGACCATCGTCCACGAGAGGCCATTGTAGCCAGCCATAATCCATGCTAGTAACCCGATAAGGGTCGAAATGAAGACCAGTTTGAGCACAAACATATCAAGGGGCAACACCTCGAAACTGTACGCCAGTTTTTTGCTGCGGGTGCGTACCTCGCTCACAATATAGGCCACAATTGCTACCAGACCAAGCAACAGGGTGAGCGTATGGTAGCCAGGTACCAGACTGAATGGCACATCGGGAATGAACCCATTTCCAATCGCGTTGAACGTTTCGTCTTCGATAATAATCGTACCGGTACCGGCGGTAACCAGTTGTAAGGCACCACGGTAAATTAACCAGCCAGCCAGCGAAGCGACAAACGACGGTATCTTCAACTCCGCCACCGGCAACGCGGTCAGTAAACCGGCAAGCATGCCCATCACCATGACCATCGGCACCACAACAATGGTTGGTAATTCCCAAAAACGCAGAGCAATTGCTGCCACTGCACCGAGAAAACCGGCTAGAAAGCCAACCGAGAGGTCAATATGGCGGATCACGATCACCAGCGTCATACCTACCGCTAACACCGCGATATAGCCGGTCTGGTTGATTAAATTACTCAGATTACGAGATGAGATAAAGATACCATTAGTCGTGATCGAAAAAATGATCATAATGACGAACAAGGCAATAAACATGCCGTATTGTCGGATGTTTTGTCCCAATACTCTTTGTAGATTGCTCAGAAACGTTGTCTGTTTGACCTGTGCTCTGGTCGTCATGGTACCTCTCCTGCTACGTTCGTTGACGATATTTCATCTGACATATCATCAGTCGGTAACTTGCTCAGCATTAATAATCAACCGCCAGCGCCATAATCTTTTCCTGAGTTGCCTCTGTAATCGGTAATTCACCCTTGATTCGACCTCCAGAGACGACGTAGACCCGATCACTCATACCAAGAACTTCTGGCAATTCTGAAGAGATCATGATGATGCTCATGCCATCTTCGACCAGCCGATTCATCAACTGGTAGATTTCATACTTCGCTCCTACGTCAATACCACGGGTTGGTTCATCGAGGATAAGGACATCAGGCTGCACAAAGAGCCACTTGCCGAGACACACCTTTTGCTGATTACCACCACTGAGATTCCCGACCGGCTGTTCGATGGTGGGGGTCTTGATATTCAGTGACTGACGATATTGCTCGGCGATTTGAATTTCGGCATTCCGGTCGATTACCCCATTGTTCGCTAGTGCTCTTAGGTTAGCCAGGGTAAGATTTTGGCGCACGTCTTGAATCAGGATCAGACCCTTGGTCTTGCGATCCTCAGACACATAGGCCATTCCGGCAGCAATGGCTTCACGCGGATGGTGGAAGGTGCGTTTGCGACCTTTGAGCCATAGTTCGCCACTGATGTGATACCCCGGTGCATTCCCAAACAGGCTGAGAGCCAGTTCAGTCCGACCGGCGCCCATCAGTCCAGCCAGACCAACGATCTCGCCACGACGGACGCGCAGATTCACATCACGCAACAAATAACGTCCGGCCTCCGGTGAATAGACTGTCCAGTTGCGTAACTCAAGCACGACATCGTCACTGACCCGGTGACTGCGTGGTGGATAGATATTAGTAATTTCACGTCCGACCATATTCCGAATCAGCGCCTGTTCGTTGACCTCACCTTTATGGGCGTCAAGCGTGCAAACCGTCTTACCATCGCGGAGTACGGTAACAGTGTCGGCCACCGACAAAACCTCTTTGAGTTTATGTGAGATAAGAATGCACGTCACACCCTGATCGCGCAGTTCACGCAGCAAATTCAACAGGTTCTCGCTATCATCCTCATTGAGAGCTGCCGTTGGTTCATCGAGAATGAGAATCTTGACTTCACGACTCAATGCCTTGGCAATTTCAACCAATTGCTGGATGCCAACCCCCAGATCACGAATTTTGGTTGCCGGATTCACGGATAAACGCACTTTGCGCAGTACCTCGTTAGCCTGGCGGATGGTTTCATTCCAATCGATAATACCATTCCGACAGATTTCGTGACCAAGAAAGATGTTTTCGTAGATTGTCATTTCTGGAACAAGCGCCAGTTCTTGATAAATGATGCCAATGCCAACCCGCTCGCTATCAGCGATGCCAAAGAAACGCTGCGACTGACCATTTATCAAAATCTCGCCACTGTACGACCCGTATGGATAGACACCGCTCAAGATTTTCATCAACGTTGATTTACCGGCGCCATTTTCGCCCACCAGACAGTGAATTTCACCCCGTTTGACACTGAAGGTAACGTTATCAAGCGCACGTACACCGGGGAATTCTTTGGTAATCTGGCGCATTTCCAGAATTGGGGTTTCCATGCTACACCGCCTTACACATTTTTACTGGAATGTAGAGTAATTGTATCGCCCGTGCTGGTACGTTTGAGCGACCGGGATCGTCTCTCAACAATCCCGGTCTCTTGCCAGGGGAGGCTACGATTAGGGTAGGTTGGTGAAGTCGCTGGCGCTATAGTAACCCGAGTCGATCAGTGCAGCACGCACATTCTCACGTGTCACCGTCACAACTGGCGATTGGATAGCGGGCACGTCTTTCTTCCCATTGTTGTATGAACCACGCGCTTCAGGCTGCTTATTTTCGAGCAGAGCAACCGCAGCCTTGATCGCATCTTTCACCAGTGTCCGCACATCCTTGAACACGGTCATCGACTGGCGGCCATCGATGATATACTGTACCGAAGCCTTCTCAGCGTCCTGACCGGTCACAAAATACTGGGTGACATCTTTATCTGCGGCAAAGGCATCGGCAATCGCCCGTGCTGTACCGTCATTTGGGGCAAGGATATAGACCTTGCCTTTATCGGCGGCAGTAACAGCGGTCAGGTTAGCTTCGGCCAGATTCTTAGCCGTGTTGAAATCCCAGTTCGTCGTGACCTGACCAATAATCTTTGCCATCTCATCACGGGTCAGATTGAGCTTATTCTGCAAGGCAACCGCCTCGCTGGAGTTCTTGATCACAAAGGTACCATCAGCGATCTTGGGCTGAAGAACCTTCCAGGCACCCTCAAAGAAGAGGAAGGCATTGTTGTCAGACGCAGCACCGGCGTAGAGGTAGAGTGGATTGCCACTGCCACGAGCGTGATCGACCAGGTACTGCGCCTGCTGGGCGCCTACCGCAATACTATCGAAGGTCACATAATAATCAACCGCCTCGGTCTCGCGGATCAAGCGGTCATACGAGATAACCTTTACACCAGCAGCGCGGGCAGCCTCAGCGGCAGCAGCAGCGGCGGTACCATCATGTGGGCAGATGATCAGAACCTTAATACCCTTAGCAATCAGCGCCTCAACATTCTCTTTTTCCTTAGCCGATGAACCCTGGCTGAAGAGAATTTCGACCTGATACCCGGCCTGCTGGAGCGCCTCACGGAAACGGGTCTCGTCCTGAATCCAGCGGGGTTCATCTTTAGTCGGCAGGACGATACCAACCGCGAGTTTTTGGCTCGATCCACCGGTACTACCACCACTGCTTCCACCGGTATTACCGCCGCCACAGGCAGTTAACAGGAACACAAAGGCTGTCAACAAAGACAGCATGAACCACAGAGTCTTCTTTGACATCACATTCCTCCTTGAGATAAAAAGGCAACACAACATAGCAATGCGCTACACCACAAACAGCGTTTCTTTACCGGTAGATACACCTCCTTGTGTCGATTGCAGGACAGCATTCAGATGGTGCTATTGAAGCACGATCCATACGACTTGCCTAGCAGCCTACCCCTGAAATCCGTTGGGGAGTTACCCCTAAGAGGAAATTAGGGGAAAACCCTCAAAGTTGCCGCGGAGCGAGAGGTGAGAAAAGAGGAGTAGCGGCTTTCAAAGATTTTCCTGACCAGAAAATAGAAGCATAAGGATGGCTTTTTCAACGTGTCCGTAGCGTGGGCTAGAGAAGGCCTGGCACTCTCTTGCCGTTCCGAAGGTACCTGCTGTATCCCGATTTGGAGCGGCTGGTCTACCCCCTGCAAGCGGGGAGGTAGGGTAAGCGGACTTCGGCAATTGCCTTGCAGATGCGGGCCGGCGGCCCGCGCTCCTAGGCAAAAGGTGATCAGGGATCACTGCAAGCGCGCGAATGCTGTAGTCGGCGTGCCAGAAACGACTGGAAATCGAACATGTTGAAAAGCCATACAGCAATGACCTACCGTTCTACCATCAGCTATGGTAGACTAGAGGATGCAACGATATTTCAACCTGTTACCGTCCTACCAATGATCATTGCACGGAGGTGGCATGATGATGCCGCTTGTGCGCACCAAATTACAGCCACCAGAAGCTCTCCCTTTCTTACTCACCCGCCCGCGTTTACACGATCGTTTACGACTGGCCCTACATAGACGACTCGTCTTGATCGCAGCCCCGGCAGGCTATGGGAAGACCTCACTGCTGGCCGAATGGCTGGTTGAGGCGCGTAAAGAATGGTCGCACATCGCCTGGGTCAGTCTCGATAGTACCGATAATGATATTCGCCGTATGCTGGCGTACCTGCTCGAAGCATTGCACCATTTGCCAGAAGAGCAACGTGAGCGATTACAATCGTTTATCAACAAAGATAGCGAGATCGATACCGAACAATGGTGTGCCGAATTGCTCAACAATCTGGCCGAAACGGCTAGCCCCACAATTATCGTGCTGGATGATTACCATCTGATCAGCGACTCGCACCTCCATCAAGCAATCACATTTCTGGTTGATCACCTGCCGCCACATTGTCGTTTAATCATTCTTAGCCGTAGAGATCCACCGATCCCCCTAGCCCGCTGGCGAGCACGCGGTCATCTGGCTGAATTGCGTAGTTTCGACCTGGCGTTCAGTCCTGAAGAGACGGCCACATTTCTACTGGAAACGATGGATCTGCCACTTAATCGCGAACAGATTGTTACGTTGTTAGAGAGTACTGAGGGTTGGCCGGCTGGCTTACATTTGGCTGCCCTGGCATTGCGTGATCGTATAAATCGGGGAGAAGTGATTGATGATCCTATTCCCAGTAATCGTTACGTGGCAGATTATCTGATTGAAGATGTCTTCAACCAATTACCCCCTCATCTACAACAGTTCCTGTTACAAACCTCGATTCTCGAACGGTTATGTGGTGCACTGTGTGATGCAGTGCTTGGCGTAAGTGACTATACGACGGGTGGACAATCGGCGCAATCGTACAGTCAATCACTCCTCACGGAACTGGAACGCAACAATCTTTTCTTGTTTCCACTTGACACCGAGCGAGTCTGGTACCGGTACCATCGTTTGTTCGCCGACGTCTTGCGTGAGCGGTTAGTCGTGGGTTGTTCGCCAGAGCAGGTCGCCACACTCCATCGTCGCGCAGGCGTCTGGTACGCCGCCCATGGAATGCTCGTTCAGGCAGTTCATCACGCCTTGCAGGCACAGGCCATCGATGACATTGTAGCGATGCTCGAACCAAATGGCCTGTCAATTATTTCACAGGTTAGTGAGGAGACTCTTCATCGATGGTTACCCGCTATTCCAGAAGAGGCTTTTGAACAGCATCCCCGCATAGCTCTGTTGCGAGCCTGGCTGGCTACCACCAATTATCAAGCTGAGGAAGCATCCCATTGGATTGCAGTGGCCGAACGTGCATTAGCCGATGTTGCGAGCGGTACTGCTACACCGATTGGCCTCATTGCAAACTTACGTGGCGAACTGAGCGCCGTGCGTTTGCGACTGGCAATCTTACAGGGCAATATCGCACAGGCGCTCAGCGAGGGAAAGCAAGCCCTGAACTGGTTACAAAGTGACTATCAATCGTTACGAATGCGAGTGGCTAAAGACTTAGGTTACGTCTATCTCGCCCAGGGCCATCTATCGCAGGCCGAGCAAGCTTTCAAGGAAGCGATGATCAATGGTTTGAACGCTGGCCTGCCGTATATTTCTGCACTGGCAAGTAGTGATTATGCCTATACCCTTATGCTGCGCGGCGCATTCAGTACGGCAATTCACGCCTGTCGCGATACACTCGAACAGACTATGCGTTGCTATCGCCATCAAACGGTGCCAGGGATTGGATTAGCGTTGCTAGGGCTTACCGAACTCTACCATATCCGCCACGAATTTGCTGGCGCGTTACCAGCACTTGCCGAGGCTGAAAGTTTGATTAAATCAGGGCAGATCACCAGCTATCTCTGTCTCTTGATTGTGATGGCACGAGTTGCCCGATCACGGGGCGATCTGACCGGTGCGCTACGTGTGATCCGTCAGACCCGCTTTCTGGCTCAACAACGTCAGGTTCATTGGGTACTAGCAGTACTAGATGGTCTGGAAGGACAAATCCTGCTCGAACAGGGAGATATAACGGCGGCCAGACAACTGCTGACAAAGAGCGTATCGATAGCGCAAGAATTTTACTACTTGCCGACGGCCATCTTCTACGCACGCGAGCACATAACCCGTGCGCAGTATGAATGGCGACTAGCTCAAGGTGCTGCGAATGGTGATGTGCAGGCCCTCCGTGAACTGGCCGCTGAATTGAGAGAACCGTCGGGAACAGCACTGTGGCAGACCCTGCTACCCTTTGATGCGGCACTACTGCGCGGGTTAGCGCTGTCAGCCGCCGGTGAAGATGCCACTGAATCGATCACGTCGGCACTCGAGCTGGCCGCCAGTGAACGAATAGTGGCACCATTTACACAAGCAGGTGAACCACTTCGCCGCATCCTCAGCCAGCTCGCGAATCTTCAACAGCTATCATCGTTTGGCGAATATATTTTCTCGCTGTTTGAAAACGACAACCTATCGTCGATGGTCATCCCCCCCTCACCCACATCGAACAACTTGTCCGAACCATTGAGTCAGCGTGAAATCGAGGTTCTGCGTCTGATGGCAGAAGGCCGCAGTAACCACGAGATTGCTGCCAGTTTAATTATTGCGGTCAGTACGGTGAAATCACACATTAACAACATTTTCGGCAAATTGGGTGTTGCTTCACGCACGCAGGCAGTGGCTCGTGGCCGTCGGCTCGGTCTTATCCCTTAGCGCATCGCAATCGATGCCTGATGTCGATGACATCGCGCAACATCGCCTGACATGTCCCTAGTGGGCCGTCTTCAAGGCTGCTGAGCGTTGAGCGACCAGCGGTATCGCTATAGATCACCAGCCCCATCTCGCCACGTGAAAGACGAGCAAGTGGATGATCGGCAGCCAGCCTGGTCGGTGTAACCGAGAGCACGTATCGACCATCTGTCTGCCGGTCGGCGCATGCGACCAGTGAGATACGGCCACCAGCACTCCGCGCCGCTGCCAGCTCCTCTGCCGTCACCTCACGGATGCCGCGTATGTTTACATCGGTCAGTGTGGTTGGTTGGCGCAGCACCGCGTTAGCAAAGATGACCAGCTTACCGGCAGCATCCCAACCATCAACATCGAGAGACGGGTCAGGCTCAACGATGCCCTGACGCTGCGCTTCGGCCAGAGCAGTAGAAAAATCAGCACCAGTTGCCATCTGTTCGAGAATCACCTGCGTGGTACTGTTAACTACCAGCTCTGCCCGTTCAATACGGGCGCCGGCCAGATCACGAAGACCAACATTGATGGTTGGCAACGCACCGCCAACGGCACCAGAAAACCGCAACGGCGGACGCACACTATACGGCGAGAGATCATCAGCCCAATCGCTGAGAGCAGCTAATTCGGCGAACGCCAGTACCAGTGGCCCCTTACTGGCAAGGACAGCAGCTTTGCCGCGTTGCAAAGCCGCCCGAACAATGTCGAGCGCTGGCTGACCATCACGGAGATTGGTAGGAGTTGCTTCTAACAGCAGATCATAATCAACAGTCCGTGCAAGATTGATCGGATCGAGATCCGATCGGAACGTTGGTAACACTCGTACACCAAGCCGACGACGCTTACAATCAATAATGGCCGGGAGGTCAAGACCGTCAGGATCAAACGCAACACCTGTCGAATCGGCAACCCCAATAATCCGCAACTGGAAACCGTAACGAAGTGCAAAACGATCCGAATCGGCCACCAGCAGTTCGAGTAAAGTACGGCCAATATTGCCCAAACCGGTCAAGATTGTCTTGAAAGTGTCCATACATACTCTCACACAATTCTAATCCAGGTATGTATAATGTAAGACTACACATCTATAACACGTGTAGATTACCACACATTCTGTCGTAGAGGCTTCATAACAACGACGTTATATTGTAGGAAAACCCCATGAAACAGTGTCCGGTACCGTGTCTCTTTGTTGCACAACATCAACAAGATATGGCAAGTATCCGCAAGCACTTGCTAGAGGGTCATCAATGCCGAGATGCATGGTTAGCTCTAAGCAAATTAGTGCATGATCCGCGACAGCGCAAAGATTGTCTCGAACGGGCATCGATCTTAGCACCTGATGATGAAGAGTTGCTCATCGCCTACCTTGAGGCACGGTTAGCGGTAGACCCGGCAGACCGCTTTGCCCAACAACGCCTGAATGAGATCCGCACAATGCGTCTGCTCTCGGACGTGAAAACACCATACTTTCATGAACAACCGAAACCTCGGTTAATTGGTGATATTCTCGTCTCGATTGGTGCCATTACCGAAGCCGAATTACAAGAGGTATTGGCCGAGCAACGTCGGGGTAGTCTGTTGGTCTCCGATCGACGGATCGGACAACTATTATTACGGCGCGGATTAATCACACCATCAAAGCTGGCAAAGGCATTGATCATTCAACAGCAAGAACGGAGCCGGGCCCGTACTGCACCACAGGTTCTAGGGGAGTATCTGGTTGAGCACGGCTATATTACTGCGGCCCAACTCGAAGCAGTGCTCACCGAACAGATTCGTCTCGATCAGCAAGGGAAGCGTTACAGTTTAGGCCAATTGCTGGTACGGATGAACATGTTGTCGAAGGATGAAGTGGAACGAGCCGCAAAAGAGTACGAGAAAGCGTTCTGGACAAAGTTTAATGAGTAGCTTTCTCTGATAAGATAAGAACTGTACCCTGTGGTCTGTCGCATTGTGATCACAGGGTTTTCTATGGTACCTGATAATGATGCAGCTACCTGGACCCTTTTGCACGCTGTGTCAAGAGCCGTGCTACAATAAGCACGCTTTTCTATGGCTGACATTATGAGGATCGATGAGTGGTCGTTGCAGGTAAAGATATATCATCCCGCTCTACAATCTGGTTAGCTGTGATCTGGTTGGCGGCTGTCGTGAGCATGGCAGCGCCGGGATTGCTCTGGTGGCTGCCACAAACGTTGCTGTATGCACCGCTAACGCTGCTCAGCGGCATCATCCTCTTCACGCTCCCTGGCCTTGCTGTATTACGCTGGCTGTATCAGGCTCCTCTCATCTGGTTTGAACGGTTGATATATGCAGCCAGCCTCAGTTGTGGCGTGCTCCCGCTTCTACTGCTCGTGAGTGATCTGATTGGATGGCGCTGGAATAGTGTCTCGGCATGGCTGATGATGCTGATGCTTTCCGTCCTTGCTTTCTGGCCCCAACCCCCACGCACGTCGCGTCAAAATCACCACCGAAATCTGATTGGCTTGGCTATCGCTTTACTCACAGTTACTGCTTTAGCTGTTCGCTTTTTTATTGTACGTGAAGTACCAGTTGGTTTTTTTGGTGATTCATACCATCATACTGTTATCACTCAGTTGCTGATAGATCACGGCGGCCTTTTCCATTCCTGGCAACCGTATGCGCCAGCCGTGACCTTTACCTATCACTACGCCTTCCATACAATGGCGGCCTGGTGGCACTGGTTAAGCGGTCTATCGGCCGCGCAGGGTGTCGTTCTAGTTGGACAGGTGATGAACGGCTTAGCGACACCATTGACATTTCTGCTAACAGCACGACTAACCAATTCGCGGCTGACCGGTCTCTGGGCAGCCTTGATGGTCGGATTCCTCAGCCTCTACCCGGCATATTACGTCAATTGGGGACGATATACACAACTAGCCGGGCAAACCGTTTTGCCGTCAGTGGCTCTGGCCTGGATGACCTTACTTGATCAAACGTTACAGCCTCATCTCTCGTGGCGTACCCTGCTTAAACCATTATTCCTGACCAGTATTGCTAGCGCTGGCCTATTACTCAGTCACTATCGAGTAGCAATACTGACGATGTGCTTTATCCTTGCCTACGCAATGACAGCCTTTGCCCTCTACACATCGCACCAGTGGCAGTATTTGCTGCGTATGAGTGTAGTCGGCCTGCTCGGTGCTGCCGGCGCAGGTCTCCTGGTCGGGCCATGGCTATGGCGTGTACAACAAGGTCAGATCATGCGTCTGGCTTCCGCCCTCTTGAATACCAGTTCTGAAGTGAGCAACCCCATCTCGCTCGACATCATTGGGGCAGCATTTCGCACGGGTCTTTTCCTGCCGACAGTTCTGGGCCTGGCGAGTCTGTTGTGGCGGCGACAAGCGGCTGGTATTGTCCTGACGCTCTGGGCTATCTTCGCCTGGCTGGCGGCGAATCCGCAACTACTCGGCCTGAATGGACAGGGCTTGATCACCACATTTACAGTGTTAATTGGTGCATATGTAGCTATTACGCCAGCGGCTGGGGCTGGTTGGCTGACACTGATACGCCTGTTTGCCACCCTGATGCGATCAGCCTGGCAGTGGAAGGATAGTTCCATCATCGCAGTTCAGATCATACTGGCCCTGAGCTTACTGGGCTGGGGTACCTCGATCCAGGTCAGCATTCTTGATCCCTCCTATCAACTGGCAACTCCGGCTGATATAGCGGCAGCCGAGTGGATTAAAACCAATTTACCGGCAGATGCGGCGATCTATGTGAACGGATTTTCTGCCTACGGTGGTTATGTGTATGCCGGTAGCGATGGTGGATGGTGGTTGAGCTTTCTTACCGGACGCCGTACCAATTTACTACCAATGGCTGTAGGATTTGAAGCGACTGATCCACCCGATACGTTGCGACAGATTGCCGCACTTCATCAGTCAATTCAGCAATTCCCAATAGGCAGTGCCGAGGCAGCAGCAGCATTACGCGCAGCAGGCTTTGATTTTCTCTATAACGGACCGGCTGCCAATCCTGGTGGCGAGTACCTTGATCCAGTACAGATCGATACTTCACCATTTTACGAGTTAATCTACCGCCAAAACGGGGTAAGTATTTGGAGGATTCGCTAGTGCGACTTGCAGTGGTTGGCCCAACCTATCCTTTTCGAGGTGGAATTGCCCAGTACAGCACCATGCTGGTTTATCACCTTCGTGCGGCTGGTCATACGACGTTCTTCTACTCGTTCACCCGTCAGTATCCCACCTGGCTCTTTCCCGGTCGTAGTGATCGTGATCCGAGTCGCACTGCACTCCGGGTCGATTGCGAGTATCTGCTCGATCCAATGAATCCGTTGACCTGGTGGCGATTAGTGCGTCGGGTACGCGCCGATCAGCCTGATCTCTTGCTCTTGCAGTGGTGGGTTCCGTATTGGACACCTAGTCTGACGGTTATTTCGAGTCTGCTCAAACGACCACCAGCAACGAAGATTGCGATGATTTGTCACAATGTCTTGCCACACGACGGCGGTGGTGTGATTGATCGAAGATTGGCAACGACGGTTTTACGACGTGCAGATGCACTAATTGTTCACAGCGATCCCGACCGCTATCGGGCACGAGCGTTGCTCCCCCAAGCCAGGATTGTCAAAGCCTTCCTCCCTACGTATGAGCCTGTTTCAAAGGAAGCGAAAGCTGCTATGACTGCTGCGCTGCGTGATCAGTGGCAGATGCCTGATCAACGGCGCATCCTGCTCTTTTTCGGATTTGTACGGCCGTACAAGGGGCTAGAATATCTAATCCAGGCGTTAGCTCAGGTGCGTCATCAGCTCGATGTGCATTTGCTGGTAGTGGGTGAAATTTGGGGATCACAAGCCTATTACGAACGATATGCTGCCGAGTTTGGTGTCACTGACGCAGTAACGTTCGTCAATCGCTATGTACCAAATGAAGAGCTGCCAGCAATCTTTTCAGCAGCTGATGTCGTTGTGTTGCCGTATATCTCGGCAACCCAAAGTGCTGTCGTACAGTTGGCATTCGGTTTTGGCAAACCAGTCATTACCACTAATGTTGGTGGTCTGCCAGAGGTGGTCAAAGATGGGATGACAGGACTCATTGTCCCGCCCCAGGATGCAACTGCGCTGGCACAAGCCATTGTGCGCTATTTTCAAGATGATCTGGCGACCTGCCTTGCTGCCCGTGTGCAGGCCGAAGCAGCCGAACGAGCCGAGTCGTGGCCTCGTCTGGTGAGAATCATTACCGATCTGGCACGCGAACTGAATGAGAAGTAGTAGCCCTGTGCTGAGACTTGTCAACAAGCTTTCTATCGTTACCGGCCGTCAGCAAGTAACCGCGACACCTGCACGCCGCGTTGTCTTCCTCTTACCGATGGGGATTGATCGTCCGTCTGGCCGTCGCTATCTCAACATTGCCCGTGGTCTGGTTCGATTAGGATTCCAGGTGCGGCTACTGGCGCTCCATCCCAACTTTTCAGCATGTACTCAACGCCGGTTTGTTGTTGATGGGGTAGAAGTCTGGTATGTCGGACAGATGCATGCCCGTAAGACCGGCAGCATACCGCAGAGTTTTAGCCCTTTTCAACTCTTGCGCGTAGTTGTGCAATCAACGCTGGGGATGATTTGGGGGGTTCTCCATTCACCGGCAACCTGGTACCATCTGGGTAAACCACAACCGATCAATGGCATGGCTGCACTGGTTGCAGTGTGCTTCTGGCGAGGTCAATCGTTTTTCGTTGATTGCGATGATGACGAAGTAACTGCCAACCGTTTTACGGCAGATTGGCAACGAGCTGTCTTTGCTTTCTGGCAATGGCTGTTGCCAAGACTGGCAATGGGCATTACCGTGAATACACGATACCTGGCTGCTCAGATGGCTCGGCCTGGCCGCCCATGCATCATTGTCCCTAATGGCGTGACTACAGATTTTCGTGCCCCGCCGCTCCCGATTCGGGTAGCACTGGCGGCTGCGCTGGGGCTGCAGTCTGGGCCGGTGATTGCCTATGCTGGCACCCTGGCCTTGCATAACCATCCGATTGACTTGTTGCTACAGGCTTTCAATCTCATAGTCGCCCAACATCCTGACGCAACATTATTGATCATCGGTGGTGGCGAGGACCTGCCACTGATCCGGGCCTATATCGAACGACAACCGTGGCGCGAACGGGTTATCTTGACCGGACACGTCCCCCACGCGCTGGTGCGTGGATTGCTGTCCCTGGCCGATCTTAGCGTTGATCCAGTCTATGATGACTCAGTTGCCCGTGCCCGCTGTCCACTCAAGATTGTCGAGAGTCTGGCGCTTGGTGTACCGGTGATTACCGGCGATGTCGGCGATCGGGCCGAGATGTTGGGGTATGGTACAGCGGGTATCGTTGTACCACCGGGAAATGCAGCGGCGCTGGCAGCCGCAATCCAGGAACTATTGACCAATTCAGAGCGCCGCATGGCAATGGCTGCTGCGGCAACCGCTCAGGCCAGTCGCTATGATTGGGAACGTCTGGCGGCTCGCTGGGCAACTATCTACGAGAGCAGATAACCAATAAGCTCGGCAACCTATTGGCCAGGGATGAAGACAACGTACAAGGCGCGATACTCACTTAAACGCCCCTGCGCACGACTATCACCCAAAAAATAGATGTTCGATTCGAGCAATACCGCGTCAGGAGAGACATATGCGTCAGCCGGTAACGGTGTCTGGCTCCACGCATCAGCCGCAATATCGTAGGTCAGTCCCTGGCGTCGCTCACTATCGAAAATGAGCAAGGTGCTTGGCAGCCCCACTGCGACCGGACGCGCAATTGCCTGCGGGAGTGGCGCGGTCGCAATCCAGCGTCGATCAGAGTCGTTGCCCGGCTCAAGTCGGGCACTATCACGGAGCGCACCATCGATCCCTTCTCCACCCACGATGTAGAGCTGTCCACCGGCCACTGCTACGCCAGCGTTCTGACGTGGTTGCGATAAGGCTGGCCCCGTTTCCCAACGTTCACGTACCGGATCGTACACAAACACCTCAGAGCGTAGCGCAGTACCATCCCAACCACCGATCAAGTACATTTGCCCTTCCCAGGCCACCAGCGCATAACGGCTCCGCGGTGCTGGCAACGGTGGACCGACAAACCAACGCTGCTCACGCGGATCATAGATTTCAAGCCGATCGGTCACTGTACCGGTCGCATCTTCTCCTCCAGGCACGAAAATACGTCCGCGGAGCGTAATAGCCCGTGCATGACTCACCGCAGTCGGCTTATCGGTGAGCCGTACCCAGCGGTCAGTTTCGGGATCGTAGCGGTCAACTGCGGCGCTGACCATACCGCGTTGTTCGCCACCGATAACGTACAACCGCCGTTCGAGATCGTATCCGGTCAGCGCAAAATGATCGCGCGGATCACTCAATGGTTGGCGCAGAAACCAGCGTTGCTGACCACTGATGATCGTTGATACGGTTGGATCCGGGGTTCCGGTGATTTGAGCAGAACGTGCATTCACCATGAGGATTGTAACAGCGACGACGATTAGCGCCACCCCCACAACCAGCCACGGTACCAGACGCCGCCACCAGAGTTCTCCTGGTGACAGAGCAGCCGGTTGCGTCGGTAATAAAGGTGTTTCTTGTATTGCAGGCAACACTGTTCCAGCATCTGAAATCTGATCGGCTGGTGATGATATGTCAGGCAATGCTGTTGGTGTACCGGTCGCTACTGGCAGTGTTTCAGGTTCTGACGGTGCGGCAATCGGTGGCTGTGCTGCTTCGGCAATCGCCGCTCCCTCTTGTACACTGACCGACGCCGTCTCGTCGGCAGGTGACATATCGGTTTCACCAACTGTCACGATTCCGGTCCGAATTGCGTAAACCGTTGCCTCGGTGCGCGATTCCACACCGATTTTGGCAAAGATGTTCCGCAGATGTACCTTGACCGTGTTGACACTAATGTTTAATGCAATCGCAATCTGCTGATTGGTTGCCCCGGTAGCTACAAGACGGAGTATCTCGCGCTCACGCTCGCTGATTGGATTTTCGTTCGTCATAGCCTGATATACTACAATACAACCAGTTTACGTTGATCATAACATATGCGAGCGTGGCTTGGCGTGAGCAGACGGAATGAATTCACCGCGACAAAGGTTCACGTATAATAGTTGCAATCAATCCAGCCTGACAATAAGTTCTTATGAGATCCTGTCGATCACATACCATCGTGCTCCTGCTGGCCCTGACTCTTCAGGCAATGCTATGGGGGTTGCCGCTAACAGCCTTCGCTCAACCAAATATTTCACTTAAACTGTCTACACCCTTTGGCGGTCAGTATGTCGTCAGAGCATGGTTGCCGCTCAAGGCTACGCTCAGCAATAAGGGAGCAGCAACCACGGTAACGATCACTGGAACTCCGGCTGATGCTTCGGTCCAATTCACCCGCACGATCGATCTTGCTGCCAATGAGGAGAAAACGGTATGGCTCTACGTCTTCCTTGCCCAGCCGACAAGTTCAGTTATCATTACCGTTATCGCGAACGAGAGCGTATTGTTGCGGCAAGAGGTACCTCTCCTGTTGCGTCCGGTCGAGCGGATGCGTGCCGTCTTAGGCGCGTCACCGGTCGCCAGTGATCTCTTTGCAGCCGGTAGTTTGCAGCCAACCGATGTACCCGATCATTCGCTCGGATTGAGCAACTTGAGCGTGCTGGCCTTCTTCGCACTAGATGACCCGTTATCGTCCGAACAGCAATCGGCGCTACTCGAGTGGGTATACGGTGGTGGTCACGTGATCATTGGCGGAGGCCCAAGCGCTGTATCACTTCAGTCGTTTCTTCCACCAGACCTTAGGGCAGCCCAGATTGTTGGCGTGACCCCGCTTGACCGGCAACCGTTACGCGAGCGCGGTGGCGCCGAGATGATCGATCCTCTGATAGGAGTCAAGTTGCAACCGCGTAGCGGTGCATACGCGGTTGGCGATCCAGATTCAACGCCATGGGTTGAATATCCTTTTGGTCGCGGCCGAGTGACCCAACTGGCGTTTGAACCTAAAGCCTTGCAGGATTGGGAAGGGCAGGAGCGATTTTGGTCCACGTTGGCGCAACCGGTTGTGCTCTTCGCAACCGGAATTGGGCAGAGTTCGCAGATCGCTAGTCGCCAAATCGAAACGCTGACCCCGGTGTTAAGTCAGTTACCCCCTATTGATACGCCGACCGTTGCTCAGGGATACATCGCGTTGACCGGCTATGCACTGCTGGTGATTCCGGCGGTGGTGGGATGGTGGTGGTGGCGACGCCGTATCGTTCCGGTGATGACGCTCATATATATTGCCACGATCAGTACGGGTGGTAGTCTGTGGTGGGCCACTACCAATGCAGCACCGACTCATACTGCACTACGGCTGACCCTCATTGAACCCATCAATCAAACGCAGGCTCGTGCTCAAACGGCCCTGACAGTGTTGTCGGCCATGCCACGGCGCGAGGTTGTATCGTTCAACTATCCCGTGGTAACACAGCCGTTGCCGATCAACACCGACTCGGATACAGGAGGGCCGTTCCCTCAAGCTACCAAGACCGTAACCCTAACCTTGACCCCCTGGGTAAGGCAGGGCATACTGGCAACGATGGAACTACCGGCACCACAGATTCGGGCGACATTGGTGATCGATCAGGAACAATTACGGGTTGATGTTCAAAATGATAGTCCCTTTACCCTGCGCAATGTATTTGTCAGTTATGCCGATCAGATGATCTTTTTTGGGAATTTACGACCTGGCGTTAGATCAGCAGCTCGCTGGCCGGTTATCTTTGCCAGCTCTGCATATCCTGAGACACTCGGAACACAGATTGTCAACGATCTCCGCGAGAATGGGTTGCTCATTGGACGTGACATCAAACGGCGGGCTGCCATCCTGACCACCTTTATTGATGCGGCAATAGCTGCACTTCCTGATCGGTTTGATCCTGGTCCCTTCCTGGTGGCCTGGCTTGATCAGGACCCAACCGATTCAGCGTCAACATTCATCGGTCAGCGCGAAACGCTTTTGGTCATGCGCCTACGCATTACCGGCCAGGGACGGTTGATCCTTCCAATGGGCTGGCTAAGAATCGACCCCTCATCGCAGGACACATTAGCTTGTCCGAATAGCAAAGGGGTTCAACTCAGTGGTAGTACCGCCGAGATACGGCTTCGCCTGCCAGCCGATCTCGTATCATTTCAAGCTGATACAATTCAGATGCAGTTGCAGACGACGAACCAGGTTACCGGCCGTGACCTTATGGTAAGCGCCTACAACTGGCAAACGGCGAATTGGGATGAGATTACACTCACCGATCCGTCCAATTTCAGCATTCCTGCCGCTGCCAGATTCTTGCGTAATGGCGAGCTACGATTACGTTTTAGCGGAACACTCGACCAGATAGGGTGCATCGTTGTTGTTAGTGGAGCACGGGGAGTTGTACCGTGATCGCGTTGTTTCGCTCAGAGTGGCAACACCTTATTCGCCACCGTCGCGTGAGTCTTCTGCTGCCTGGGACGGTGATCGTCGTATGGTTCGTTGGTCTGCTGTTATTCCAACTCTCAGGAGCAATAGGTGCAGATCAAACCGGTCTGACACCGTTATTCAATGCGCAAATTGGTCATCTCTTTGCGACCGGTCTTTGTCTCACACTTCAGGGCTGGCTGACGGTAGTGACACCGCTACTTGCCATCAGTTTCTTTCCCGTGTTTGATCCATCGCCGTCGTTATCACCAGCACATTTCCTCACTCGTTTACTGGCGTTGTGGGCACTCATGGTGCTGTGCATCATAGTGACATTGCCGTTTTTTAGCATCCTACCGTTGTTTGGTAGCATGAGGCTGGCCGAAATCAGTTGGGCGCTAAGCGTCGTTGTGACGACAACATGGTTGATCAGTACCCTTGCTCTTGCAGGGATAACGCTCATTCAACAGCGACCGGCTGGCCTGTTTGTGACCTACATTGTAATCTTGGGATGGTTCCTGGCGTCTTTCCTGATAACCAAGACAAGCACCAGTCTAACAATTGCCACGATCATCGTCGCTGCCAGCAATCCCTTTGCCGCCCTGATTGCAACGCTGGCGCCAGCATTTCCACCTGCTGGCCCAATTGCGTCCGACCTGAACACGTTACTACAATGGACGCACGGCGTTGTTGAACGCGATGTACCGCTCTACCTGCTGTATATAACCGGGAGTGGTCTTGCAATTCTACTCTTCATCGGTATCGTCGGCTTTGTTTCTCGACCAAAACCTCGGCGCTGGCAGCACTTCGATACCTGGTGGTCGGTTGTGCTCGTGGTCTATCTGACCATCGCATACGCCATGCGTGAATGGTGGTTGCCCGTATTGGCTACCACAGGCCGTTGAAACCTGTAAACGGAGAGGAAATGCCCACAGCAGCCCTGCATCCCTACGTCGCATAGCGTGCAAAGTGAGATTAACATCTCTCTGACCGCATCACCACGCTAGAAAACTCTCCGTTCCTCATCATTTAGGGAACAGAGCTGGTTCGCACCCGATAGATCACCACCCCGTCTTGCGCAAATACAGCTTCATAACCAGCCTTACCGGCAAAGTGTTCGGGTCGTAATGGGCCGGCAGGCGACGTATAGATGTAGTCAATCCGTTCTGTGGCGATGAGTTGGTCAAGATCAACCGGCTGACCGTTACCAAAATCGATAATTTGTTGACTGCGCTGCTGGGTCGCTTGCACAACATCCGCTTGACTATGAACAAAGAGCACTGGTGGCGTGCTCGTCCAGCGTCCGGTGAGCGGTAAAATCCACCAGCCACCATCAGTACCGCGGGCTACACCGGGCAGCCACGGTGCGGCATTGATCAGAAACCGTGCCGTTGGCGGGGTGTGTTCGGCAATCCACGCGAGTGCCACCTGATCGGCGGCAGTTGCCAGAACTGTCACCGGATTAACAATTGAGCGCTGCTGGTATGCCCCCCAGAGCGTGAGCGCCAACAGCCCAACCGCACCGCCCATCAACCACCGAAGGCGAGTGGTATGCCATATCAGAGCGATGCCACCGATCAGATTACTGATCGGCAGAAAAAGACTGATTGCCGCAATATCAACCGGCAAGAGCCAGAGAAAAGGGAAGCGGATTGTCGCCGGATTGACAGCCAGTAAGAGCACACCTATACCGGCTATCCGCCATTTGCGCCAGGCGATGGCGTACATGATCAAAACGACCCCGATCAGTGGCACAAGATAACTGATCAACCACAAATTCGTTAGTACGACCAGACCCCCAACCCAGAGCACCATCACCGCCACTGCTTGTTGGCGATAGATCAGTCCAATCATCCCCCCCATCAGTGCCAAAGCCACCAGCCATTCGTTTGGTCCTATCCACATCAAATCGTGGCTCAACTGCACGTATGAACCGCCGCTTGTTAAACTGCGAGTGCCAATCGCAGCCGGTAACAGGACTCGCCGTAACAGTAAGAACCACCACGGCCCAGCAAGGGCCAACGCTAATAGACCGACGAATCCCGTTTCGAGAATATGCAGACCAATCCGCGAGCGCGTTTGGCGCAACGTCCAGACGACACTCTGCGCGACAAGGAGGGCGACACCGAAGACAAACATCCGCATATGAACCAAACTCAGGCCGGTAACGATGACAGCGCTCAGTAAGAGCCAGCCAAACCGTTCACGGCGTGATCCGGCATTCAGTTCGTGGTGCCAACTTATCGCCAGCGCAACGATGAGCAATAAGCCACTTAACTGCGTATACCTGCCCCACGACACATAGTACGCGGGCATCCACGAGATACAACCCACTACCGCCGCCGCAATCACTGCTGCTGATGGTCGTCGCCAACTCAACAAAGCCAACGCAGCCGCAGCCACACCCTGCAACCAGTTGAGAAGCTGTCCGCTCCACAGCATGACGGTCGGCAAATCGCCACTGCTAAGCTGCCAGGCGGCTGCGATCACCACGTGATAGCCCCAGTGGTACGGCATATCTACAACCGGCAAATAGGGGGTCAGTGTCCACGGTGCCCGTCCCGTCTCGGCGGCAACTCGTATCATCAGCGCATGATGTACCGAATCAACCCACGCCGGCAACGCCAGATCAGCAATCTGCACGGCCCGCAGCCAGCCACTGATCGCCAGTACGATGACCAGAAGCCAGGTCATTACCGAAGGTGATCTCTGAACTGCTGCCAGATCATGCCATGCCGCACGCAGGGCGACAATCGTTAAGCCACCTGCGCTAGCAATCAATACCCATTGCGGCAATGCAGTACCGACAGCGGTTAACCACAAGTAGAGGATTGGCAAGACGCTTAGACCGATACCATTCCAGATGACGATACGCACAAGCCAGTGAGGGCGAGTGCCAGGAAAGCAACGTTCGAGCACATACCCTGGCGCGATCAACCAGAAACCGGTTGCCAGCAATACTCTCCCTGCCGGAACCAGCGCCGCAATCAGGGCTACCGTGAGCACGCTTATCAGCCAGCGCTGACCGGTACTGTACGCCAGCAAACGCACCTCTTGTTGCGGCTGTGTGTCTTCAATTCCTGGCCGATTGACGTTCCAGGCCGGCATACGTGGTTACCCATTGTGGTGAAGAAGTGTAGAGTGAGCGCGAACACATCTGAATAAACAAAGAACATACAGCTAATCTAAACACATTATTGAAGGCGGGCCAGGAACACCCGCCCCTACCTTCTATTTCCTAGACACAGTCTCCCCTACCGCACCAGCCAAAAGATCAAACCAACCACAACCACTGCAAGTACCAGTAACAGGGCGAGCAATTTCGCTTGCTCAACCGAACGGCGACGGGCGAGAAGCGGACGTGCTTCAGGAGCGTAGGGCACATCCGGCAGTTCGCTCAAGAAGATGGCTCCCAAAGCCGCCGGATTGGAAAACAACGTCTTAAAAAACGTCGTAATCAACTGCCGGGCAGTGATCAGTGGTGGCGCCCAGTATGCCTCTTCTGGCGTTAAGGGTCGCCCGGTCAAAGCGCAACGCAATTCAGTGGTTGTTTCATCGTCAGGCAATGACATATTGCCCTCCTCACGCAATACGCCGAACAAATCGCTCAATCCGCTCAAGTGCCTCTTCAATCTTGTTGAGCGCAGTTGCATAACAGGCGCGCACAAATCCAGCTCCACTCGGCCCAAACGAATCACCTGGCACAACGGCAACCCGCTCGCTGTGGAGCAACTGCTCACAAAAGGCTTCACTGCTTAGACCAAGGTGGCTTACCTGTGGAAAAGCGTAAAATGCCCCTTGTGGCTCAAACGTCGGCAGACCAATACTGTTCAAGCCCGAGACGATCACCTGCCGACGACGATTGTACTCGTGTACCATCGCCTGCACCGCCTCTTCTCCGTGCAGCAGCGCTTCCAGACCGGCATACTGGCTCATGGTTGGCGCCGACATAATCGCATACTGATGAAATTTACGCACCGCGGCAGCGATCTCTGCCGGTGCCGCCAGCCAACCGAGCCGCCAACCGGTCATCGCGTATGCCTTCGAGAATCCACCCAGTAAAACGGTACGTTCACGCATACCGGGCAATGAGGCGAAACATGTGTGTTCAACACCGTACACCAGTCGGTCGTAGATTTCATCGGAGATAACAATGAGATCGTGACGTTCGGCAACAGCCGCTACTTCGAGCAGCCGTTCACGACTAAGCACCGCACCGGTTGGATTATTGGGGTAGCCGATCAGGATTGCCTTCGTGCGCGGCGTTACCGCTGCTTCCAGCGCTGCACCACTTACTTGAAAACCATCAGCGACAGATGTCGGTACATATACCACTCGTGCATCGGCGAAAGTAACACACGCCGGGTAGGCGACAAAGCAAGGTTCCGGAATCAGAACCTCATCATCGGGATCGAGGAGTGCCAGCGCTGCACCTAACATTGCCTCGCTCACCCCAACGGTGATCAAGAGTTCACTCTCCGGATCGTACTGTACGCCATAACGTCGTGCCAGATGATCGGCAAGGGCGATCCGTAATTCGAGCAAACCGGAATTAGAGGTATAAGCAGTAGTACGATCAATCGAGGCCTGACCAGCAGCACGGATTCGCTCAGGCGTGATAAAATCAGGCTCGCCAACACCGAGCGAGATGACATCGGGCATCGTCGCGGCAATATCGAAAAAACGGCGAATGCCCGACGGTGGAACGGCGCGGATGCGTCGTGCAATACGTTGGCTGTTCATAACGGGTCTCCTTTAGCGTGAAAGCTGAGCCTCGTTGCTCAACATTTGTTATCTTACCATATGCGCTCTGCACTCTTCATTGGACGTTGGTTGATAACGAGTACGCTGGTCGGATTGATCGCCGTGTACCTCTGGTACGCAAGTGATCATATCCGCCTGTTGCTCGGTTTCCCTTTTCCACTCGATTACGGAGAGGGACCACTTCTGGCACAGGTCCAGCAACTCCTGGCCGGACGGGCATTCTGGCAGATATATGCAAACCCTGCCCAGGCACCATTTTTGGTCGTTAATTACCCGCCACTGTACCTTGTCGTTACCGGTAGTTTGGCGCGGATCATCGGCGATCCACTGCTAGCCGGACGCCTGATAGCATTATTTGGTGCATTGGCAAGCACTGCTGCCCTGGCCGCACTGATCGGGCAACGTGGAGCCTGGATAGCACTGCTGTGGTTGACCATTCCGGTCGTGCGTGAGTGGATGCCACTGATGCGCGTCGATCTGCTAGGCGTAGCGCTCGGTTTATGGGCAGTGTGGGTAGCCGGTTGTGAACGATTGTCGGCAGTTCAGCGTGGTCTACTGGCCGGTCTATTGGCCGTTGGCTGTCTCTTGACCAAACCATCACTGATTGCCGGGCCAGCGGCTGCGGCTGCTATGTTGTCCGTCGTATGGTACCGCTCTCGTTCCCAACCAGTATCAACAGCGGCAAAAGCAGCCATCACGTATGTCACGACCGTTGGTCTGGTTGGCGGCAGCATCGTTGCCGGGCTGTCGTGGCTAAGCAATGGCTGGTTTCTTATGCACGTTGTTGCGGCCAACGCTAATCGTTGGGAAGCCAACCTGGCCGCCGATTTCTGGCGACAACAATTGGGGTTGCGTTGGCCGCTGTTGCTAACTGCCCTCATCGGCAGTATTACGATCTGGCACAGTTCCCAGCGGGCAATGCTTATTCCAGCGCTAACCTACTTATTGGCTGGCACCATTGAAGCTATTGGTGTCGGTAAAGTTGGTGCATATGCCAACTATTTCTTTGAATGGTACGCTGCTTTAATCTGGCTGAGTGGTGCAGGGTGGTCTGTCCAAACATCCTCCTATCCAGGTACACGACCGCTGCTAAGCATCTTGACCGTTCTCAGCCTCCTCTACTATCCTCCGCTTTGGGACGCCAATCGCCTACGACCAGCAGGTTTGATCGAGCCAAGTCCACCTCGTTTTGTCCTGGGGAACTACGGGTTGTGGGCCGATGCGCAACGTGAGGCAGCGGTCTTAGCCGCACTTCACCGCACGACTACCGCACTAACCACCGAAGTGCGCGCATCCGGTGAGGTTATCTTTACCGATCTACCTGGCTTAGCCAGCGGTGCTGGTCTGACCGCCCGCATCCCCGTCTTCGAGTTTCGCCAACTACTCGATCAGGGATACGTCGATCAGACCACCGTGCTATACGAGCTGGCCAACGGCAAATTTCCTCTCATTCTACTTGATTACCTCGGTAATTGGCTGACCCCAGAAATGATTGCGATCATTCGTCATCGCTACGCCCAGGACGGGGCACTAGGCGTGATTGACCGTTACCGACCAATTACAACTGGTGTAACTCGGTCATCATTACACCCTCTGATTGGTGGCGGTGTCGCGCTGGTTGGCGTACAAATCGTACCACCAACCACAGACACCTACGAGCCGGGTGATCTTGTGGTCTTGAACCTCCTTTGGCAGCGAACAGATCCCGCACCAGCGGATGATCTCACGGTTGTGGTGCAATTACGCACTGCCGATGAGCGTCTCATATCGCAATATGAACGTCCATTGGTCTATGGCGCGTTGCCCCCATCGCGCTGGCCAGAGTCAGCTTCCATCGACCATCTGCAACCCATTACGTTACCCCCAGCATTACTACCCGGCGACTATCTACTTACCGTGAGTTTGCGCGACGAGCATGGGAATGCGATAGCCGCCCCCCAACCAATTGCCAGAATACCGGTTGCCGCACAGGGTGGCATGTTTTTCACCGAGACTGGCTATTTTGTGCCGGCTCCTTTCATGCGCGCCTGGGCCGAAGCTGGCGCTCTGGAACGGGGTGGCTGGCCGCTGACCCCGGCAGTTCCGTTCGCGTGGGGCTGGTTACAATGTTTTGAACGCATCTGCCTCGAATGGCGTGAAGGTATCATCCAAATGCGACCACTAGGCGTTGAACTTTACCTGGCCGAGACGATGCGCAGTGAACGATGTAACGATAACTCGCCAGCAACTGGCATTTGTGCCGATTTTTCTACACCCGAAGAGATTAGCGCTACGCTCGGTCAGGTGCTGAGCGGTGAAATATTACGGAACGGCTGGATTGTGCAGTGGACAGAGTACGCTCGCCTGGAACGCAGCCCCGACGGTACAACCTTTAGTCTTGGCCGTTTGGGCGATGAAACGCTGCGGCTCCCACCAGGTGTGCGCTATCGCTGGCCGGAATAGGAGTCTATCCGAAAAATCCTGTTGCGGAAGCGGAGCCGCATGCGTTGCCCGCACCGGTTCCCTGATCAGCATGGCGATGTCAAGGCCGAGACTCAGCAAAAGCCTAGATGCTGCGGAGCACGCTTGGCGGCCCTCACCTTCCCCCCTAGCCCCCTTCCTCTCCCGCGCTGCGGGAGAGGAAGGGGGAGATGGTAGGGGGTAGCCGATAGCGGCCTAGTGGGGGGACCTCAACTCCCACGCTGCGGGAGAGGAAGGGGGAGGTGGTAGGGGGTAGCCTGTC
>JAGHYT010000106.1:0-14812 GCA_017743535.1 Chloroflexus sp. | reverse complement strand
GCTTCGCCATCCGCGAGGGTGGTCGCACCGTCGGTGCCGGTGTCGTAACCAAGATTCTTGATTAGTAGATAGGAAACCGATGGCGGGGGCGTGGATGTATGCCACGTCCCTGTTGATTGGAGAATAAAGATGGCTAAGCAAAAGGTTCGGATTCGCCTGAAGGCGTATGATCATAAGATCCTCGACCAATCTGCGCGTCAGATTGTCGAGGCAGCCGAGCGGACAGGTGCCCTTGTTGCTGGTCCCGTTCCGCTCCCGACAAAAATCGAGCGCTACAGCGTAATACGCTCGGGTTTTATCGATAAGGACTCGCAGGAGCAGTTCGAGATTCGGACCCATAAACGGTTAATCGATGTACTCGATCCAAGCCAGCAAACGATCAATGCGCTGATGAAACTCAACCTTCCGGCTGGCGTCGATATTGAAATCAAGTTGTAGAAGAAAAAAGGCGTGACGCCACTCTACCGACAACTTCACTCTTGGTCGATAGGAGTGACGTGCGCTGAAAAGGCAGCCGCTGCGCGAAGACGCATGCTGCGGAGGTGTATCAATGATTCACGGATTGTTAGGTCGTAAAATCGGGATGATGCAATACTTCACTAAGGAAGGTATGGCCATTCCAGTGACGGTCATTGCCGCTGGTCCTTGCATCGTCACGCAAATCCGCACCCCTGAGCGCGATGGCTACAGTGCGGTACAGCTCGGTTACGAAGAGGTCGAGCCACGCAAGCTGACTAAACCCCAGCAAGGGCACCTGAAGGCTTCAGGTGGCAAGATGTTGCGCTTCCTGCGCGAGTTCAGCGCTGATGATCCCCAGGCTCATAAACCAGGTGAAGTCGTGACAGTTGAGCTGTTCCGGCCAGGTCAAAAAGTTGACATCTCTGGTACATCAAAAGGGCGCGGCTTTGCTGGTGTCGTGAAACGACATGGTTTCCGAGGTGGTCCTAAGACTCACGGTCAGAGTGACCGCCACCGTGCTCCTGGTTCTATCGGTGCGGGTACGACACCGGGTCGTGTGTGGAAGGGCCAGCGCATGGCTGGTCGAATGGGTGGCACCCGGGTTACCATCCAGAATCTGGAGGTAGTTGAGGTGCTTCCCGAACAGAATTTACTACTGGTGAAGGGCTCCGTTCCTGGCGCCCGCAATGGCCTGCTTCAGATCCGCAAAGCGGTGAAGGGCTAGAGGAGTAAAACGATGCAGGCAACGCTCTATAATCAGGCCGGCGAACAGGTGGGCGCCATTGAAGTAAGTGACTACATCTTCGGCATTGAGCCAAACGTAGCGGTCATGCATCAATATGTTGTGATGCAACAGGCCAACGCCCGCCTCGGCACGCATAATACACGTGGACGCGGTGAGGTAAAGGGTTCGACCCGCAAGCTCTATCGACAAAAAGGGACTGGACGCGCTCGTCAGGGTTCGATCCGCGCCCCGCACCGTAAAGGTGGTGGGGTAGCCCATGGTCCGCATCCGCGCTCGTATCGCGTCTCAATGCCACGGAAGATGCGTCGGCTTGGTGTCCGCTCAGCTCTATCGGCAAAATTCGCTGCCGATCAGATTCGCTTTGTCGATGAACTGACGTTCACCCAGCCGCGGACGAAGGATTTTATCGCCTTCCTCAAGGCCCACGGCCTCGCCGATAAGAAGACGCTAGTCGTGATCGATAGCAAGAGTCCGGCGAATGAGAATCTGCGCCGCTCGGCTAATAATTTGCCCCAAGTGAAAACTTTGCTGGCTCATTACCTCAATGTGCGCGATCTTCTGGTTTATGACCATATCGTGATGCCGAAGGCGGCCGTTGAGGTGGTAGAAAGCTACCTTGGCGAGCGTTCTCGCACAGCAGCGCCGGCGCAGGAGGAGTAACCATGCTGACGCCGTATGATATTTTGATCCGTCCGCTGATCACCGAGAAGAATACCAGCCTCATGGAACTCAACAAATACACGTTTGAGGTCCATCGTGAGGCAACCAAGCCGCAGATTAAGCATGCGGTAGAGACAATCTTCAACGTGCGGGTGACAAAGGTTCACACGATGAATGTGCGTGGGAAGCTGCGCCGCCGTGGTCGTTCGGTCGGCTATACCCGCGATTGGAAGAAGGCCATTGTGACCCTTGCTGAAGGCGATCGGATCGAGATCTTCGGAGCATAAGTCACTGCTGCAATGAAAGTGGTGACCGGCGACGATTCGCACTGAAGAGTCGTCGCCGACGGAGGGAGAAAGAAGATGGGAATTCGTATCTACAAGCCAACCTCGCCCGGTCGCCGCAATATGTCGGTTTCGACCTTCGAGGAAATCACGAAGAAGCGGCCTGAGCCGCGCTTGATTGAGCCGCTGCGCAAGAAAGCTGGCCGGAATAATCAAGGCCGGATTACAGTGCGTCATCGTGGCGGTGGTCACAAGCGCTTTTACCGAATCATTGATTTTAAGCGCGATAAGTTCGGTATCCCGGCTAAGGTTCAGGCTATCGAGTACGATCCAAATCGTACTGCACGTATCGCATTGCTGGCTTATGCCGATGGCGAGAAGCGCTACATTATCGCTCCGCTTGGCCTGAAAGTCGGTGATACCGTCATGAGCGGTCCAGATGCCGAAATTCGGGTAGGTAATGCACTGCCACTGAGTGCGATTCCGCTCGGTACTCAGATTCACAACATCGAACTTGAGATTGGGCGTGGTGGTGTGTTGGTACGTTCGGCTGGCACCGCAGCTCAATTGATGGCCAAAGAGGGCAACTATGCGACTGTCCGTATGCCCTCTGGTGAAATGCGCTTGATCCACCTGCGCTGCATGGCTACCATCGGCCAGGTTGGTAACGTTGACCATCAGAACATTCGACTCGGCAAAGCTGGCCGCTCACGCTGGCTCGGCCGCCGTCCGCGCGTGCGTGGCGCTGCGATGAACCCGCGTGACCATCCCCATGGTGGTGGCGAGGGCCGTGCACCACGCGGTATGAGTACGCCAAAGACGAAGTGGGGTAAGCCGGCACGTGGCGTTAAGACTCGTCATAATCCGCGCTTTGATCGCTTCATTGTTCGCCGGCGTAAGTAACATTGCCCTGTGTCGGGCGGCCACTGTTGTCGCCCGACGTGCCTGTGAGGAGGAACTATGTCCCGCTCGTCAAAGAAGGGGCCATACGTCGATATTAAGTTGCTCGAGAAAATTGAGGCTATGAACAAGGCCAATGAGAAGCGGGTTATCCGAACCTGGTCGCGCGATTCGACCATCTTCCCGCAGATGATTGGTCACACCATTGCAGTTCACGATGGCCGCCGCCATGTTCCCGTCTACATTACCGAAAATATGGTCGGGCATAAGCTGGGTGAATTCGCACCTACCCGTCTCTTCCGCGGCCATGGTGGCAAAAAGGCTGATAAGCGCGGGAAAGTCAAGTAGCTCCCGCTGTTAGACCTGATTGCATCTTACCAAAAACGTGGTAAAATAACACGCTTGTGGGATGCGTCGGGTAGCGATACGAGAAGAACAATGGAAGCAAAAGCAGTTACCCGCTATGTGCGAATCTCGCCATTGAAGGTTCGCCTCGTGATGGATGTGGTGCGCGGTATGGATGTAGACCGTGCGCTGGCAACTCTCCGGTATATGCCGCAGAAGGCAGCCCGTGAGGTCGCCCGCACGATCAAGTCGGCCGCTGCGAATGCAGAGCACAACTTTCAAATGGATCGCGAATCGCTGTATATCAAGGCAATCTACGCCGATCAAGGCCCGGTCTTGAAGCGGTTTATGCCGCGTGCACGCGGGATGGCGAATCGCATCCGCAAACCAACTACCCATATTACTGTGGTAGTGGCTGACAGGTCGGAGTACTAGTAGAGGGAGGCTCGCTTGGGGCGCAAAGTACATCCGATTGGCTTCCGGCTCGGTTATATCAAGGACTGGCAGTCGAAGTGGTTCGCTGAAGGCGAGGAATACACTCGTCAGCTCCATGAAGACCTCGAGCTGCGGAAGCTAATTAGTAAGGAATTGCAAAGCGCTGGCGTGTCGCGGATCGAGATCGAGCGTTCAGCCAACAAGATCGAGATCTCGGTGTACACAGCTAAGCCCGGTATTGTGATCGGGAAACGCGGCACGAATGTTGACACGTTGAAGAGTGCATTGGAGCGCAAGACCGGGAAGAAGATCAAGCTCAATATCAAGGAGATCCATCAACCGGAACTTGATGCTCAGTTGGTTGCTGAGAGCATTGGTGAACAGATTACCAGGCGCGTGAGCTACAAGCGTGCAATGAAGCAGGCTGTGCAGCGCGCAATGCGACTCGGGGCCTTGGGAGTGAAAGTGCGTTGTTCAGGTCGCCTCGGTGGGGCTGAGATGGCGCGCGTTCACGAAGAGGCCGAGGGTCGTGTGCCGCGCCATACGCTGCGGGCCGATATCGATTATGCCCAGGTACACGCCCATACCACCTACGGTCGGATTGGCGTGAAGGTCTGGATTTACAAGGGAGACGTGTTCCCAAACCAGGCTGCCAAGGCACCGGTCGAGCAGGCAGCAGCCGCGCCTACACCTACGCCCGCGCCCGAACGGCGTGAACGTCAGCCGAGGAGGAATAGCAATGCTTCTGCCTAAGCGCACGAAGTACCGCAAAATGCAGAAAGGGCGCAGCCATGGCCTCTCGTATCGCGGCAACAATGTCGTGTTCGGTGAATATGGCCTGATGGCACTCGAACCGAGCTGGATCTCCAGCCGTCAGATTGAAGCTGCCCGTCGTGCAATTACCAACTACGTCAAGCGTGGTGGAAAGGTCTGGATTCGTATTTTTCCAGATAAACCGATCACCCGCAAACCGGCCGAAACCCGTATGGGTGGTGGTAAGGGTTCTGTCGATCACTGGGTTGCCGTTGTGAAACCCGGCCGTGTCATGTTTGAACTGGCCGGCGTTCGCGAAGATGTAGCTCAGGAAGCCCTGCGTCGTGCCGCGCAGAAGTTACCGATCAAGTGCAAAATTATCGATCGGGAAGAGCAGGGTACGATGGCAGCAACTGGGGAGGTGAGCAGTGAAAGCGAGTGAACTGCGCGCCCTCGATGATGCACAGTTGCGCGAGAAATTGGCTGAATATAAGGTTGAGTTGTTTAATCTGCGCTTCCAGAAAGCAACTGGAAAGTTGACCAATACAGCCCGACCACGGCAGGTCAAAAAAGAGATAGCGCGCATCTTAACCATCCTGCGTGAACGTGAGTTGGCGCAGGCTGAGCTCGGCTAATCAGAGATGGAGCAGAGCATGATGACTGCAGAGCAAAAGCGCAAAACGACAAAGGTGGGTCGCGTCGTTAGCGATAAAATGGATAAGACGGTGGTGGTCGCGGTCGATTATCTCAAGCCGCATCCCCTTTACCGTAAGATTATTCGACGAACGAAGAAATTTCACGCCCACGATGAACATAATGAGTGCAAAGTGGGTGATACGGTGCGGATCGAAGAGACCCGTCCGCTCAGCCGCACAAAGCGCTGGCGGGTCGTGGAAATTGTGAAACGTGGCGAGGAGGAGTAGCCATGATCCAGCCTCAGACACGGCTGAAGGTTGCCGATAATACCGGGGCGAAAGAGATCATGTGCATCCGGGTCCTCGGAGGTTCACGGGTGCGCTACGGTCGAGTTGGCGACATCATTGTTGCCTCGGTAAAGGTTGCTACACCCGGTGGTCAGGTGAAGAAGGGTGATGTTGTCAAGGCGGTAATCATCCGCACGGCAAAGGAATATGGCCGGCCTGACGGATCGCACATCCGCTTTGATGACAATGCAGCGGTGCTGATTGGGAAAGAGAACAACCCACGCGGCACGCGCATCTTTGGCCCGGTGGCCCGTGAGTTGCGCGAGAAGCAGTTTATGCGGATCGTGTCGCTCGCCCCGGAGGTGCTGTGATGCATGTGAAAACTGGTGACGAGGTGTTGGTTATTGCCGGCAAAGATAAGGGGCGTCGTGGCAAGATTAAACGCGCCTTGCCGGCAGAGAACCGTGTTGTTGTCGAAGGGATTAATATCGTCAAGCGGCACCAGAAGCCGCGTGGCCCTGGTCGCCCTGGCGGTATTATCGAGATGGAAGCGCCACTTCATGCATCGAATGTGATGCTGATCTGTCCGAGCTGCGGTCGGGCGTCACGTACCGGTAAGCGCTTCCTGGAAGAAACCGATCATAAAGGCCGTCCGCGCAAGGTGCGCTATTGTAAGGCATGTGACGCCATTATCGATAAGTAGTCTGTTCACAGGGCCGGCGCAGTGATGTCTGCTGCCAAGCCCCTGGAGAAAACGCTATGACTGTTCGATTACGTGAAAAATATCAAAAAGAGGTTGTCCCTGCGTTGATGGAGGAGTTTAAGTTCAAGTCCATCATGCAGGTGCCACGCCTCGTCAAAATTGTGGTAAATGTTGGCGTCGGCGAGGCGGTTCAGAATGCCAAGGCCATCGAGGCTGCGGTGAATGACGTTGCTACCATTACCGGGCAGAAGCCGGTCGTGACTCGGGCCAAGAAGTCCGTAGCGTCGTTTAAGCTGCGTGCCGGGATGCCTATTGGTGTGATGGTAACCCTACGTGGTGACCGCATGTACGACTTTTTGGATCGGCTCTGCTCGTTAGCACTGCCACGCATCCGTGATTTTCGTGGTGTGAGTCGCAGCTCGTTCGATGGGCGCGGCAATTACAGTCTGGGTTTGCGTGAGCAAATTGTTTTCCCGGACATCGATTACGATAAGATCGACAAGATTCGTGGTCTAGAGGTAGCAATTGTCACCAGTGCGCCGAATGATGAGCAGGCTTACTCTCTGCTGAAACGTCTCGGCATGCCATTTCGTGATTAGTTTGAACTAAGAGCGCCATGCGCTGACTGGTTCAACGCATTTTGAGGAGGTAATCCTTTGGCTAAGAAGTCGTGGATTGTAAGGGCCCAGCGGCCGCCGAAATTCAAAGTTCGTGCGTACAACCGCTGTAAAATCTGCGGTCGCTCACGAGCGTATATTCGTAAGTTCGGGATGTGCCGCATCTGCTTCCGCGAACATGCATTGAAGGGCCTCATTCCGGGCGTCGTAAAGGCAAGTTGGTGAGTGCTGTGCGGCAAGCGAGTTGATGCTGACGCCCGCGATTGTTGAGGAGGCATACCGTGAGTGTCAATGATCCTATCGGCGATATGCTAACACGCATTCGTAATGCGTGTATGGCCCGCCATACAACTGTAACGATGCCGGCATCGAAGATGAAGATCGCGATTGCCGACATTCTCAAACGTGAAGGATTTATTCGGGATTACACTGTAATCGATGATGGCAAGCCGTATAAGACCATCTCGATTACGCTGAAGTATATGCCTGATCGTCGGCCGGCAATTACCGGCTTGCGACGGGTCAGTAAGCCGGGGCTGCGAATCTATACCAAGCGCGCTGACATTCCGCGAGTGCGCGGCGGTCTCGGGCTGAGCATTCTTTCGACGCCGAAGGGGGTGCTTGCCGATCACGAGGCCTGGCGCGAGCGTGTCGGCGGCGAGGTGCTCTGCTACGTTTGGTAACGCGCACGGAGGAGTATCATGTCGCGAATCGGAAAACGACCAATTACCGTGCCAAAGGGGGTTCAGGTTACCATCGGCGAGCAGAATCTCGTGACGGTAAAAGGTCCTAAAGGGACGCTGAGCCAGAAATTGCATCCTGATATGATTATTCGTCAGGAAGGCGATGTCATTACCGTTCAGCGCCCTTCTGATGGGAAGCTGCATCGCGCCTTGCACGGTTTAACCCGTACCCTGATCTACAATATGGTGGTTGGAGTTACTCAGGGCTGGCAACGGGCACTTGAAATCAACGGCGTTGGTTATCGTGCTCAGCTCGAAGGGAAAACGTTGGTGCTCAGTCTAGGTTTTTCACACCCGGTACGTATTGAGCCACCACCAAATATTAGCTACATTGTCGGTGAACGCAAGTCAGCAAACGATCCGCTGTCGCTGACGATCGTTGGGATCGATAAACAACAGGTCGGTGAAGAGGCAGCTCGGATTCGTAGTCTACGACCGCCTGAGCCATATAAGGGTAAGGGCATAAAGTACGTTGAAGAGAAGATTCGCCGCAAGGCTGGTAAGGCTGGTAAGGCGAAATAGTTGGCTGGGCTGCGGCTGTTGCGCCGTAGCCCCCGTCCGTAGCGAGCGGTAGGGGATATAATCTCTATCGCGCCAGTATTTGAGGATCGTATGGGACAGCGAACACCACGTGAACTCCGGCTTCGCCGGCATCGTCGCATCCGAAAGCGGGTTTTTGGTACGCCTGAACGACCACGCCTGAACGTCTTTCGGAGCCACGTCCATATTTACGCGCAAGTAATTGATGATACGATTGGTCATACGCTCGTTGCCGCTTCAACGAACGAAAAAGGATGGACCGGTAGTCCAGAATTGACCAAAACCCAAGAGGCGGCGCTGGTTGGCAAGCTGATTGCCGAACGAGCATTACAGGCCGGGATTACGAAAGTGGTTTTCGATCGCGGTGGCTATAAGTATCACGGACGAGTGAAGGCGCTGGCCGAGGCGGCCCGCGAAGCTGGTCTGAACTTCTAGTTGCCTAAGGGCAGCGTAGCGGAGGAACTGTGAAACGAGAACGTATCAACCCCGACACGCTGGAGCTCGAGGAGCGAGTCGTCCAGATCAACCGCGTGTCAAAGGTCGTGAAGGGCGGCCGGCGTTTTAGCTTCAGCACGGTCGTTGTCGTTGGTGATGGCAAAGGCCACGTTGGTATTGGCATGGGGAAGGCGGCAGAAGTGCCGGATGCTATTCGCAAAGGAGCTGAGGCCGCGAAGCGGAATCTGATCCGCGTGCCTCTTGTTCATGCGACTATTCCCCATGAGGTCACTACAAAGTTTGCTGCAACTAAGGTGATGCTACGGCCGGCAGCACCCGGTACCGGCGTTATTGCAGGTCGCGGTGTGCGTCCGGTGGTGGAAGCAGCCGGGATTAAAGACTTGCTCTCTAAAGTCTACGGTAGCAATAACCCGGTGAATGTGGTGAAGGCAACCTTTAAGGCGTTAAGCGAGATGACCTCGCTCCAGGAAATGGCTCGTCGGCGTGATATGACGCCGCAAGAGCTGATGGAGCGCCGGAGACGACGGGAAACGGAGGCGGCCTGATGGCAAAGCTGCGCGTTACCTATGTGAAGAGCGCAATCGGCTATGCGCGTGACCAGAAAGCAACGCTGGCCGCGCTCGGCTTGCGCCGATTGAATCAGAGTGTACTCAAACCGGATACTCCATCGGTGCGGGGGATGCTGTTTAAGATTCAGCACCTCGTAAGGGTGGAGGAGGTTGAGGACGAGGTGCAGGCATGAAACTTCACGATTTACGTCCCCCCAAAGGTGCGCATCGAGAGCGCAAGCGGATCGGTCGCGGCCATGGTTCGGGGAAAGTCAAGACTGGCGGTAAAGGTATGATGGGGCAGAAAGCCCGCAGCGGACCTGGTCCTTATCGTACCTTTGAAGGTGGTCAGAATCGTCTGGTCAAACGTATGCCCTTTAAGCGCGGATTTGTTAATAAATTCCGCGTCGAATATGAAGTGGTAAATGTTGGTAGTCTGGCCGATTGGCCAACCGACATTGAGGTGACGCCAGAGACGTTGTTGGCCCGTCGTCTGGTGCGCCGCAAGCGGATGCCGGTCAAGATCCTCGGCGACGGTGAGCTGAACCAACCGTTGACGATTAAAGCTCATAAGTTCTCGGCAAGTGCGCGACAAAAGATTGAGGCTGCCGGTGGGAAGGCGATCGATCTCTCATGGGTTGTCGAACGTCATTCACGCTCGCGTGGCCCAAATCCCAGTATGCGCAACGCTCGCCAGGTTCAAGCGTAATTGGTCAGAGCGGCGAGAACCCTCGTGTTCTCGCCGCTTACAGGAAGTACTATCATGCTACAGGCTGTACTTCGTGCTATTCAGTTGCCTGATCTACGGCGCCGCATCCTCTTTACCCTGGGGATGTTGTTTCTGTTTCGCCTGATCGCGCACATCCCGGTGCCGAATATTAATCCGGCAACGCTCGATCAGTTGCGACAGGCACTGGCTACGAATCAACTGGCTCAATTGCTGAATATCTTTGCCGGTGGGGCGTTGGAAAATTTTTCGGTTGCGGCAATGGGCGTCTATCCCTATATTACGGCCCAAATTATTATGCAGTTGCTGCAACCGTTGATCCCGGCACTTAAGGAATTGCAAAAAGAGGGTGAGCAGGGACGCCTGCGTCTAAATCGCTATCAGTTGTGGCTGACGATCCCGCTTGCTTATTTGCAGGCGTATGGCCAGACGCTGACGCTCGAACGGACGATCAATCCGAACAACGATCCAGCGTTATCGTTATTCCGCACGCCGTTCGATCTGGGTGCAAATTTCCTGCCTACGTTTACGGTGCTGACCACGATGGTCGCCGGTACAATGCTGCTGATCTGGCTCGGCGAACAAATCAACGAGCGTGGGATTGGTAACGGTATCTCTATCATTATCTTCGGTGGGATTGTCTCACGTCTGCCAGGATTAATCATTCAAGGCTTCCAGATCAGTCAGGCTGGCGATTTCAGTACGATTCTTGGACTGATCGGCTTTATTGCAATTGCCCTTCTGACAATCGTCGGTATTGTACTGGTACAAGAAGGACAGCGTCGTATTCGTGTCCAGTACGCACGCCGGGTTCGCGGTAATAAGGTGTACGGCGGTCAGAGTAGCTTTATCCCGCTCAAGGTGAACTCTGCCGGGATGATCCCGCTGATCTTTGCCCAGAGTATCATCATTTTTCCTGGCATTGTAGCATCGTGGTTCTATCGTCCCGGCGCTGAAGGAATTGGCAATGCCATTGCTGGTTTCTTCTACAACACCTTTAACCCAACGGGGCAGGGTGGTGGTATTGTCTACATGACTCTGCTCTTCCTGTTGACGGTTGGCTTCACCTATTTCTACACCATTGTGATCTTTACTCAGCAGGACCTGGCGGAGAACCTGCAACGGAATGGTGGTTTTATTCCTGGTATTCGGCCTGGGAAGAAAACGGAAGAGTACCTTATGAAGGTGCTGAACCGCATCACCCTGGCAGGAGCGCTTTTTCTAGGGTTGATCGCTGTGCTTCCGTTCATTACGCAATCAATTACCGGCGTGCAAATTGGTCTTGGAAGTACAGCTCTCTTAATTGTGGTCGGTGTTGCTGTCGATACTATGCGTCAGCTTGAAGCGCAGCTGATCATGCGTGACTACGAGGGATTTTTGACCCGCTGATCGCTGCACACAAACGAAAAAAAGTGTAGTACAATGGAAATTGTTGCTCGCCGGCGTACCGGTTGGGCAGCGTCTTTGTGAGACAGGCAGATGGTCTACCGTGCATATGATCATGTACGGTTTTGAAGTTGAGCGAGCGCCGAGTCATGACCAATGTAATCTTACTAGGACCGCCGGGCGCCGGCAAAGGAACACAGGCCAAGACCCTCGCTGACCGCACAGGGTTGACCCATGTTGCGAGTGGTGATCTCTTTCGCGCCGCGCTGCGCGAAGGAACGGAACTGGGGATGCTGGCTAAGTCCTATATGGATCGGGGGGAGTTGGTACCCGATGAAGTCGTGATTCGCATGATCCTCGAACGCATTCGCCAACCCGATTGTGTAGCGGGGGTCATCTTCGACGGGTTTCCCCGAACCCAGGAACAGGCGCGAGCCCTGGAAGAGGCGCTCGCCGTTCATAACTCACGGATCGATGCCGTGCTCTTCCTGGCCGTACCACAAGATGTGCTGCTGCGCCGAATTGCCGGTCGGCAGACGTGCCGCACCTGTGGCGCGATTTTCAACATTTACTATTTCCCGTCACACCGACCGGGTGTCTGCGACGCCTGCGGCGGCAAACTCTATCAGCGAAGCGACGACTCGATTGAAACGGCGCAGCACCGATTGGATGTCTATTTTGCCCAGACGATGCCGCTGATTGAATACTATCAGCGCCAGGGCATTCTCCATGAGATCGATGGCCAACGTGAGATCGCGCTCGTGACAGAGGCAATGTTGAAAGCGCTGAGCCCATACCTGGCTCCGGCGCAGCCGTAGGTTAGGAGGGATATGTCAAAAAAGAAAGATGTCATCGAGATGGAAGGTACCATTACGGAACCATTGCCGAATGCAATGTTCCGGGTGCAGCTCGATAACGGGCATGAAGTACTGGCTCACATCTCGGGCAAGATGCGCATGAATTACATTCGCATCTTAAAGGGTGACCGGGTTCTGGTTGAATTGTCGCCGTATGACCTGACTCGGGGTCGCATTACGTATCGTTACAAGTAGGGGGCGCGACGCAGCACGGCGGCGTCCGCTGCCGCAAGGAGGCTGAGATGAAAGTGCGAGCGTCGGTAAAGCCGCGCTGCGAATATTGCAAGGTGATTAAGCGCAAGGGCGTGATTCGGGTGATCTGCTCGCGCACACCAAAGCATAAACAGCGGCAAGGGTAACAATAGGTAACGAGTAGCCGTTATCAGGGACAATCGATCTGTTCTCGCCAGCCTTGTTGGAGCTGGCCGAGTACATCAGGAGCGAAGAGGACTGGCATGGCACGTATCGCCGGGGTTGATATTCCCCGCAACAAAAAGATCGAAATTGCGATCACTTACATCTATGGTATTGGTCGCTCAAACGGCATGGACATTCTGCGCAAAGCGAATGTGAACCCCGAACGCCGGGTGCGTGACCTGACCGAAGAAGAGCTGGGCCGTATTCGCGAGATTATTGACCGCGAGTATCGGGTTGAAGGTGATTTGCGCCGTGAGGTGCAGTTGAACATTAAACGCTTGATGGATATCGGCTGTTACCGCGGTCTCCGTCATCGCCGTGGTATGCCGGTGCGTGGACAACGTACCCGTACCAATGCGCGTACCCGGCGTGGCCGTCGCGGTCAGGCGATCGGTATCAAGAAGAAGGCTGTAAAGAAGTAGTTGTAATAAGGAGTGAGGCATGCCCGCTAAGGGAAAAACGACCACTACGACACGCCAACGCGGTAAACGCCGTGAGCGTAAGAACGTGCCGCGGGGTCAGGCCCATATTCAGAGCACGTTCAACAATACGATTGTGACTATTACCGATCCCCAGGGCGCTGTCGTCTGCTGGTCAAGTGCTGGTCAGAGTGGATTTAAGGGATCACGGAAGAGCACACCCTACGCTGCTCAAGTGGCAGCAGAAAATGCTGCTCGGAAGGCAATGGAAAACGGTATGCGCTCGGTTGAGGTCTTTGTAAAAGGACCTGGCGCCGGTCGTGAGGCAGCTATTCGCGCTTTGCAGGCTGCTGGTTTACAGATTACTGCTATTACCGACGTAACACCGATCCCACATAATGGTTGCCGACCACCAAAACGTCGGCGTGTGTAGGAGTGTGTTCGGTTTCTATGGGTTGGGTGTTGAATAGTACGACTGTACTGTACGCTGTGAGATGACCGCAATTGGAACCGGAGGGATTATTCCCAGACGCCCGTTGTGGTAGTGTCTGCTCCATTGCAGCACTGGCGCCCATCTCACAGTTTGCGATATAAGCGCAGCTACTGGCTGCCCGGATAAATATATTCTGAATAAAGGATTAGTAAGACTATGGCGCGATATATAGGACCGGTCGGCAAAGTTAGCCGACGCCTCGGTATCGGAATCACCGAAAAAGGTCAACGTATTCTGAACAAGCGGCCAGATCCGCCTGGACAGCACGGTGCCGCCGCTCGCCGTCGGCAACTGTCCGACTACGGTATGCAGTTGCGTGAAAAGCAGAAGGCAAAATTCATCTACGGCGTGCTTGAACGCCAGTTCCGTCGGCTGTTTGAGCAGGCGTCACGTCGTAGTGGCGTAACTGGTGAGTATTTGTTGAGCTTGCTTGAGCGCCGACTTGATAATGTGGTGTATCGTCTTGGCTTTGCCACAACCCGCGCTCAGGCTCGCCAGTTGGTCAGCCATGGGCATATTGTTGTTGATGGTCGCAAAACAAATATCCCGTCGTATACGGTAAAGGTTGGGCAGGTTATTGCCGTTCGCCCACAAAGCCGGAGTCGTACATATTTTAAGAATCTTGTCGATAGCGGTGTTCTAAACAAACATCGTGCACCCGAATGGCTGCGGCTCAATCCCGCCGATCTTTCGGGTACCGTGGTTGCTTTACCACGCCGTGAAGATGCCGAGGCCGGAATTAACGAGCAGTTGATCGTTGAGTTCTATAGCCGGTAATGATTACTCCCGTCTGTAAGACGGAAGCAAAGAAATGGGAGGCAGCAGTGCTCGATATTGCACAACCAAAGATTGAGGTTGTTGAGGCAACCGACACCTTTGGGCGCTTTAAAATCGAGCCGCTCGATCCGGGCTATGGACATACGCTCGGTAATGCGCTCCGGCGCGTTCTGCTTACGGCCATTCCCGGATCGGCGATCACCCACGTGCGCATCGCCGGTGTCTATCAGGAGACCGACACTATCCCCGGTGTGACCGAGGAGGTGGTCGAAATCATCTTGAACCTGAAAGGCATCCATTTGCGTGGCCGCCACGAGGGAACAGTACAGGCAATGATCCGAAAACAGGGACCGGCTGTAGTGACGGCTGCCGATTTGGTGTTGCCGGAAGGTCTGTCGGTCGTTGATCCCGATCACTATATTTGCACCCTCGAGCATGATCAGGCGCACATCGAGGTGATCGCAACGATTGAACAGGGTCGCGGCTATCTGTCGGCCGATCAGCGGGGCATCTTGCCACTCGGCGAGTTTCCGATTGATGCGATCTTTACGCCGGTGCCGCGTGTCAATTACGTGGTGGAAAATACCCGTATCGGGCAAGCCACCGACTATGATCGCCTGATCCT
>JAGHYT010000105.1:0-15303 GCA_017743535.1 Chloroflexus sp. | reverse complement strand
GACGTAGTCGCCGTCGGCACCGGTGACGTGGTCGCCGTCGGTACCGGTGACGTAGTTGCCGTCGGAACCGGTGACGTGGTCGCCGTCGGCAGAGCCGTCGCCGTTAGCTCCGGCGTTGCCGTTGCAGTGGCGGTCGGTTCCAGCGTTGCCGTTGCAGTGGCGGTCGGTTCCGGTGTTGCCGTTGCAGTGGCGGTCGGCTCCGGCGTCGCCGTTGCAGTGGCGGTCGGCTCCGGCGTCGCCGTTGCGGTGGCGGTCGGCTCCGGCGTTGCCGTTGCAGTGGCAGTTGCCGTCGGGTCAATGTTGGTCAGCGTGAAATAGACCTCAGCACTGCCAACCCTCGCCGTAACGGTATATGTTCCGACAATGTTGTTAGCACGCACCGGTACCTGAGCTATGCCATTCGTATTGCTTACTGCACCATTTCCACCTGGAAAGGTAACACTGGCGCCACCGGCGGGTGCGGTAAAGCCCACATAGACACCCGGCAACGGATTACCGTGCTCATCGCCAACCCAGACCTGCAACGGCTGGGCAAAGTCGGTATTGATCACGGTGCTCTGGTTGTTACCGCCACGCATCTCTAAGACTAGGGTTGGTAACGCTACCAGTGAAACCTGTTTCGTGGTATAGACAATCTGGAACGGATAACCATCGACATTAATCACCGCACCGTTGGGCAAATCGCGGAATGTGCCAATAATCCCGCCAGACCCGCCGCTCTGGTGGTCGATAATTGTCCACGTATTACCAACAGTAGGAGTATAACCTGGAACAAGAGCTAGCGTTAGGGCGGCCCCTGCCGGATTACCTGAGCCTATCAGTTCAATATTGGCGTTGTTGGTACGATTGTTCGTGGTATTATTCAGCACCAATCTATCGCCGCCGGGACCGACTTCAAAGTGCAGGCTGATATTTGAGCTATGGAGCCGCACACCACTGCCATCACCTTCAACAAAAAGCGTTCCGCGCCCGCGAATGATCGCACCGGTGGTGAGATCGCGATAATCGCCGATACCGATCTCACCACCGCCAGAGGTTGGATTATACACAATCGCCCCGACCGTTCCCGATCCGTAGAGATTGAGCCGGCCACTACCCTGATTGCGCACAAAGGAACCAATGTTAGAACCACTCGTGGTCAGGTTGATCGTGAGATCACCAGCCCCATTCTTGCGCAGATTCCGTGAGCCAGCCGGATCGGTAATTTTTGCGAATATAACGTCACCTCCTACAGTAATCTCACGGTTACCCGGTAGCGAAAGAGGGGTAGAGAAACTGAGTCGATAGTCGGTGCTATCAAAAGTGAAACCATTATTGAGCGAGTTGATTTGATTTGCAACCAGGCGATGACCGCCGGTAGCAACCAGTTTCCCACTGAGCAGGTCGAGTTTTGATGTGCCGAAGGCTTGGTCGTGGGCAAAGATGAGCGCACCACCGTTGATGATCGTTTTGCCTCGATGCTCGTTGGCAGTTAACAGGTAGAGATCGCCTTCGCCGGTTTTCGTAATGCCGCCACTGCCACGGAGCAGGTTGTTGGGATTGTAGATCAATAAACTGCTGTTAGCAGCTATATCGAACGAGACAGTTTTCTGCAAATCAATTGTTGCAAAGATGTTATGATTACCCCGCAAGACACGAATAATACCGTCGCTAGCGGGATGGAAATAAAGACTACCAGTACCACCACTACTCATGAGCGAATAGGACATGGCACTATCAAAACGCACCTCGCCAATTTCAATCATACTATTAAGATTAACGGCACGTAGAAATGGCGCATTCGGAAAAATCGCCACATCATTTCGGCTCTGGGGCACCCCATTACTCCAATTAGCCGGATCGTTCCAGTTGCCATTTCCACCAATCCAGGTGCTACTGGCAGCCAGGGCCGGTAACGTCGTGAGCGACCAAATGACGAGCAAAGAGACAATAGGCACCAGTGAGAGCGTTGCTTGCAGTATCGGGCGTTTCATGGCTCTTCTCCCAAACTACGATGTAGAGCTTCGATTCAACCGAATTTTAACCAAACCCCCATACCGAAGCATTACCGAAGAGCCGGATGATCGCCTGTTTGTGCTTAAGGTGAGAAAAGTGTTATCAATAGAAAGTGTGTCACGATGGCACTGAGTGGATCATCCCTTGGGTATGCGATCAATCACCAGACGGAGGTACCGAGAGCGGTAGAACATTAATAATATTTCATTCTCAATCTGAATATTTTGTCAGAAATGAGAGAAGAACCGTTTTACGAGAAATTGTAGTACTACATTTTATCGCAAGGAATAACGATGACCCACAAAACAACGTTACAAGGCATTGGTGCTGCTATCGCCGCCTACGCACTTTGGGGATTATTGCCGGTGTACTGGAAAGCGCTGAATGGGGCGTCGGCCACCGAGATTCTGGCTCATCGGATGATTTGGTCGCTTCTGTTCCTACTGGGAGTACTGGCAGTGCGACGGCAATGGAACTGGTTGCAGATTATACGGCAACAGCGCCGTTTGCGGCTAACGTACCTGGCCAGTGCAACACTTCTGGCAGTGAATTGGGGTGTCTATGTGTGGGCTGTACAGATTAATCGCGTTGTTGAGGCCAGCCTGGGGTATTTTATCAATCCGCTGGTGAGTATTGCACTTGGCGTCATCGTGCTGCGCGAGCGATTGCGTCTAGCGCAGTGGTTGGCAATTTCAATTGCTGCAACCGGCGTGGCCTGGTTGACTTACAATGCCGGTTCATTGCCGTGGATCGCCCTAGCACTGGCTTTATCGTTTGGCTTCTACGGCCTCCTACGCAAGCAGACGCCTCTTGGATCATTTGAGGCTCTTACCGTCGAGACGCTCTGGATGTTTCCGCCAGCGGTTCTCTGGCTGAGCTGGCTGGCCGGTCATAACAGCGGTATCCATCACGATCCCGGTTTATGGCTTTTGTTGATCAGTACCGGTGTGGTGACCGCTGCGCCACTGCTCTTTTTTGGTGCCGCAACCCAACGTATTCCCCTCACGACCATTGGTATTTTGCAGTATCTTGCCCCAACGCTGCAACTCTTATTGGGGGTGTTGGTGTATAACGAACCATTTTCTACTGTCCAACTGATCGGTTTCAGCGCAATCTGGACCGCGTTGGTCATCTATACGGGAGACAGCATCCTGGCCGCTCGTCGCTATCAGCCGATCACACCGCCAGAGCAGAAGCGGGGATAAATCTGTTCACGATGGGTCAGGTGAACGCCGATGAACGTGCATCGCGATTCATGCGACCTGGATGCACGGGCAGTCAGCCCAGCTCGCTACCATCAAGCCAGACTGCGGTAGTACTGTTGGAGCCGTTCACCATCGTCGAGATCGAAGGCCAGGGTTGGCGTGTGAACTAGGTGAACACGAAGGCCGAGACGCGCTGCGCTGCGCAGATGATGCGCAGCGCTATCCGTTCCAAATCCGAATGGAAGCAGAGAAGGCAATCGTACCCCCAACGCATTGGTGCCGCGTTGTTCCTGGTCGGGTGCCAGTACTACATCATAATTGGTGAGTGCTGCTATGAGTAAACGTACATCATCGACGGTCAAAAAAGGAAGATCGCCGGCCAGAATCATCATTGACGAACAACCACACTGCTGTAGATGATGACGTGCCACAGTAAGCGCCGCATTCAGTTCCTCAACCGGATCAGGAAACCATTCCACATCCTTATTATCAGTAACGTCACGCAGGGCCGGATCAGGACTGACCAGCCAGATTCGTGCCGGAATGGACTGCGAAACGATGGAACGGTAAACGGTATCGATCACGTGACGCACCAGGGTTATCACAAGTTGCTGTCGTGCTGCCGGTTCCAGAAACCCGCTCAAACGCGATTTAGCCTGTTGTAAGCGTTTGACAGGAACAACAATCCCGATCACGCACGCTACCTTTGCTGTCAGTGGGGTGTCATTGCAGCAAGGCCCGCCAGTTCGAGCGTTGCCCGTGCGAGCGCCATCTTCTCCGGCATCCCTCGCATAATGGTGTCAGTGACCAGCGTTTTAATCCCACGCGCTTCAATTGCCGGTGCCAGGTGCGCATCAACATTGTCGATCACAATCCCATCGATGACATCAATGTAAGCCTCGGCCACACCCAATGCAGAGGGTTCGAGACCAACAGCTCGCATCAATGGCACCGCTGGCCCTTTAATCGCTGCACCGCCAACAATCGGACTAATGGCAACAACTGGCGCATGACCAGTGGCAATGGCTGTGCGTAACTCAGCGATCGCCAGAATGGGTCCAATGCTGACCACCGGATTACTCGGTGCAATGATAATGGCCTCGGCGCTGGTCAACAATGGCAATAATTCAGGCGCCGGTTGAACAGGACCGGCAGCGTGGAGACGAATGGCGCGTACCGTCGGTTGGCACCGTTCACGGACGAAGTACTCTTCAAAGTGCAACTCACCTTGATCGGTTATCACATGTGTTGGCGCCGGTTCATTACTCATCGGGACGATTCTCACGCCAACCCCCAGCGCTCGTCGTATCTCGTCGGTGACTTGTGAGAGGGTGGCGCCGGCGCGCAAGCGGGTAGTGCGGTAAATGTGTAATGCGAGATCACGATCACCAAGCTTAAACCAGGTAGGAGCCCCCAATCGCCCCAGCCACTGCATACACTCGTCGGTGTCACCGGCAATGCCCCAACCCTGATTACGGTCAATGACACCGGCCAAGGTGCAGGTCACAATGTCCAGATCGGGTGAAATGTGCAACCCATGCATGATCATATCGTCGCCAGTATTCACAACGGCGACGATCCGCTCTGGCGCGACAACCGCAGCCAGTCCTTCCAAAAAACGAGCGGCACCTACACCACCGGCGAGGACAACAATCATAGGTAAGACTTATCAAAACAAGCCGGTATGTACACAACACACCGGCTTAGGAAAGTGTTAGAACAACAGATTTGCCAGACGCCGTCGGGCTGGGCCTACCAGCGGATGATCATCGCCAAGCAACGCAAAAAGACCCAGCAATGCCTTCCGAGCACCATCGTCGCGGAATGCCCGATCACGACCGACTAACGTTAGTAGATGTTCAATCGCGGTAGTGTAATCGCCATTGCGTACCGCTGCTGCCGCCTGCCGATAGAGGCCTTCACTCCCTTCAGCCGGTTCGGTCGGTGCGCTCACCAGATCGGCAATGGCTAATCCGGCAATGGCTCGCCCACCAAAAGGACTCCCTGCCGGTACTTGTTTGAGCGTGGCAATCCCCTCAGGATCGCCGCGCAACGTGAGCAGCCGACCCAAATTGAACAAGGCCGTCTCGTTCTTTGGGTCTTGACCCAAGATCAGGCGATAACGAGCAATCGCCTCAGCCGGATTTGTCGCTTCGAGCGCCTGCGCCATCGCCAGCAGATCGGCATTGCGATCCGGGACGATACGCTTCAACCATGCTCGCACCTGACTTTCTGGGAGAGCACCGGTAAACTCATCGACAATTTTTCCCTGATAAACGGCTTTAACCGCCGGAATACCTTGTACCCGGAACATCTGGGCTAGGCGCGGATTTTCATCGACATTGATCTTCGCCAAAACCCAGGCGCCATCAGCCTCGCGTGCCAGCCGTTCGAGTGTTGGCCCCAAGACCCGGCAAGGCCCACACCACGGCGCCCAGAAGTCAATTACAACTGGCACCGTTTGCGAGCGTTGCAACACCTCACGCTCGAAGGTAGCTTCGCTCACATCAATCACGGCAGTTTGGGTTACGTTTACACCAACTTTATTCGAAACTCCGATGGCCATTCTTTCTCTCCTTGCACCGATAGTATATCTCTGCGTTGTAGTGTACCAGAAAAGCTGTTGAAGAAGTGTCTGTAATATGTAAGAAGATTGTCAATCTTTCCTGGGTCGTAATTCCTGACGCAACAGGAAGATATAACCTACACCAACAATTCCGGCGAACGTAAACCATTGTAGCGCATAACCAAGGTGTGGCCCTTCATCCAGACGGTACGGATCAGGCGGTCGCGGCAGACCGCTGCTACCGTCAGGAAGTTGCTCGATAAAGAGTGGTAACAACGGCACACCAACCTGACGCTGTATGGCCGGTACATCGACTCGCAGCCAGGCATTGATGCGCGTTTCACCCGGTAGTGGCAGATCGCGCCCGGCCAACAGGCTATCAGGCCGCACCTGCGGAGCACGGGCGATTCCTTCAATCGTTACCTGGCGTGTCACGGCATAGGCGGTTGCTGCTCCTTGTGCGGATGGAATCCATCCCCGATCTACCAGTACCGCCTGTTCGCTCCCGGCAATTTGCAAGGGTGTGAGCAAATGTACACCATCAACACCATTATCTGAACGACGCCCTCGTAAGACCACGCTCTCTTCGTTGCGGAACGTACCGTTGACCACCACCCGCCGTCCAATGACGGTAGCCGGATCGGTCGCAGGAGTAAGTGGAATCGCCGGTTGCTCAAGCGCGGCAAGACGGGCCGCATTCGCTGCACGCCGTTGACCAAGCCGATCAAGCTGCCAGAAACCAAGGCTCATGAGGGTGACGAAAATAACCACTGCGAACAGATGTTTGGCGATCCACCAACCCCGCAAGAGATGATGATACCCGCCAACGGTTGTTGATGTCATAGTCAGCACAATTCCAGGTTATCTATCTATCATGATGCAGCAATGTCGTCGCAGGTAACATCTGCTACAACAAATGATACCACGATTAGCGGATCACAGGCGGGTGAGGGGCGCCAGATAAGATCAAGGCAGAAAGTAGGTACGGGTGGAGAATTAAAGATTTTCAGCGCGCTCAGCTTCGGGTCACATCCGATGATCGGACGATGCAATAGCAGAGTGAAACCAATGAACATCACGCATCCGCTAAAGATGACCCCCGACCGGTACGATCATCCGGTGCGCGGGCCGTTGAACGTTTGCGTCCTATTGTACGCTCCCCACCCCACCATCACCCACCTGGGTGCGCGGGCCTCCGGCCCGCCTTGTGCGGTGTGGGGCTGGCATTACCCCCACCACAAACGAAGGACATAGCCCACCGCTAGAACGGGAAGTTAAACGTTTGCGTCCTATTGTACGCTCCCCACCCCACCATCACCCACCTGGGTGCGCGGGCCTCCGGCCCGCCTTGTGCGGTGTGGGGCGTATCGCCCTGTAAAAGCGCAAGAAACGCTGTCACGGGCCTCCGGCCCGCCTTGTGCAGTGTCGGGCTGGCATTACCCCCCACAAACGAAGGGCATAGCCCACCGCTGGAATGGGAATCGGTGCATCCGAATGATGCGACACCCGCACAGTCGCCAATGGGGTATGGACGGTTCGTGAACCGCCCCTTCTGAGAGACCATGGGTGCGCGTGGGAGCACGGCGCTACCGTAGCCGATTAGGTGATCCCATCGACATACGGCGGGTCGGCCATCGGCGTTCCTCCATCGCTGCAAGGCATCCGTAGTACTATGAACTGACGCATACATTTGGGAAAAATGATACCTGCTTGTCGCAGACAGGATTGGTATAAGAGCGAACGCACCCCAGATGGCGTACACAGAATATATCTAGCGACCTTCACTGCCTCTCTGACGATCCTCCGCATCTTCCCCGCGCAGCCGCTCGACAAATGCGGCGTGCTCGGGATCGGCCAGACCGCGCTGGAGCGCAGCGAGCAGCGCAGCGGCATCCCCTGCCCACAATGCTGCCGGGTCGAGCCATAAACCGGGAAAGACGCGACTGCGCAGCGTACCATCGGCTGCGAGCGGCAGCGGGGTAAACACCCCCTCCCGCAGTTCCCACCAGTCCACCCGACGCTCATACGCCTGCGCGACCAGATACTCGCGCACACCGCTGCGAGCATAGACGCGCTTCTTATCGTGCAGGTCGTAAGCAGCACTACTGGCGGCAACTTCGACGATCAGTTCAGGCGGCCCCTCGATGTAGTCTTCGGTGGTAACGTGCGAACGCCCCCCGTGCCTTGGTTCAAGGCGCAAGAGAGCATCGGGTTGATGCTCGTTCTCTAAGTCGAGGAGTACCGTCGCGTTGTTACTGCCGTCAACACCCGGTGTTGCGGCACTATACACACCCAGCCAGGTAACCAAGAGCAGGTGCAGTCTGCCGTGTTGCCGATGACGAGTCGGTGAAGCCACGTAAACAACCCCATCGATCAATTCAGCCTTCTTGATTTCAGGGTGCATCTGATAGCGTCGAGCGAACTCAGCCCTAGTCAAGCGGTCGCCCGAATTAAGTGGCGGTCGCTCGTCGGGCGGGGTGGGTGCAACAGGGCTAGTGGCAATTGTCGTATCCACGCTCATCGTCTCTCCCTTCACGATGCCGGAGCGCTCCCGGAAGTCATACGCAGCCGCTCGACAAATGCGGCGTGCTCGGGATCGGCCAGACCACGCCGGAGCGCAGCAAGCAACGCAGCGGCATCCCCTGCCCACAATGCCGCCGGGTCGAGCCATAAACCAGGAAAGACGCGACTGCGCAGCGTACCATCGGCTTCAAGCGGCAGCGGGGTAAACACCCCCTCCTGCAGTTCCCACCAGTCCACCCGACGCTCATACGCCTGCGCGACCAGATACTCGCGCACACCACTGCGAGCATAGACGCGCTTCTTGTCGTGCAGGTCGTAAGCAGCACTGCTAGCAGCAACTTCGACAATCAGTTCGGGCGGCCCCTCGATGTAGTCGTCATGTGTGATGTGTGAACGCCCGCCGTGGCTCGGTTCAAGGCGTAAGAGAGCATCGGGTTGATGCTCGTTCTCCAGATCGAGCCGCACCGTCGCATTGTCGCTGAAATCCACTCCCGGAGTTGCTGCTGCATAGGTGATGATCCATCCCACAAGCAGGCCATGCGGCTTGCCGTGCTGCCGATGACGAGTTGGTGAAGCCACGTAAACAACCCCATCGATCAATTCAGCCTTCTTAATTTCAGGGTGCATCTGATAGCGTCGAGCGAACTCAGCCCTAGTCAAGCGGTCGCCCGAATTAAGTGGCGGTCGCTCGTCGGGCGGGGTGGGTGCAACAGGGCTGGTAGCAGTTATCGTATCCACGCTCATACCAAGCTCTTTCCCTGGTTATTACGTTATGGCAAGTATAAACGGTCAGTTCATGCTACGCAAGATCGAGCGAAAAGAGCAACATTATTCTATCCTATCCGACATCTGCGGTACAATATAGCTGATAGCCATTACTGGCTGGCATAATTGCATACAGGAGGAAGAGTCGATGGCACGTAAGCCAAGTCGGCTCGAATTTGCCGTTATCGGCCTTGGCCGTTTTGGGCGCAGTGTGGCGCTTAGCTTAATTGAGCGCGGGCATACAGTGCTGGGAATCGATCGTGATCCGAACATCGTGCAGCAACTAGCCGATCAGATGACCCAGGTCGTAGCACTTGATTCGAGCAATGAGGATGCACTGCGTGCAGTTGACATTATGTCATTTGATACGGTTGTGGTTGCCATCGGTTCACAATTTGAAGCGAATCTGATGACGACGGTTGCCCTTAAGAGCCTGGGAGTCAAGCGGGTCGTTTGCAAGGCCCTCAATGAACGGCAGAAATACATCCTAACCCGAGTCGGTGCCGATATGGTGGTACTGCCTGAACACGAAGCCGGCGCCCGTCTGGCCTGGCAACTCTCAGAACCACACGTCCTTGAACATCTCAACCTCGGCTCTGGGTTTAGCGTGGCGGAAGTGCGAGTACCTGCACCGCTCGTCGGGCAAACGCTGATGCAGAGTGGCCTGCGTCGGCGTTATGGCATTAATGTCCTGGCCGTGAAGCACAACGGGAAAATGATCGTGACCCCACCACCAGACTACGTGTTCAGCCGTGATGACCGGATTTTGATCATCGGCGCCGATTCGAGCATCAGTACATTCTGCGATTTGTCGTCATGACTACGCTTGCAACCAGCCGCAATCTGACCAGACTGCGGCGAAAACCGATTCCGCCACCAATTCGACTGGTGAGTGGCCTGGCCTTGCTGATCGCAATTGGTACCCTCCTGCTCCTTCTCCCGGTCAGCAGTACCCGACCGCTGACCTTTATGGAGGCATTGTTCACAGCAGCTTCAGCGCTTAGCGTCACCGGATTGTCGATCATTACGCCAGTACGTGACCTTTCGCTGACGGGGCAAATCTTTCTGATGCTGCTGATCCAGATTGGTGGCGTCGGATTCATGGTCGTCGCCGTGATTGTCTTCCGCCTCCTCGGTCGACGTATCAGTTTCACCGACCGGATTGCGCTAAGCGATTCGCTCGGTCTGCTCTCACCCGCAGCTATTGTTACTCTGACACGGCGAGTACTGATTACGGTCGTGACCATCGAAGCGATTGGCGCACTGCTCCTCTACCTGCATTGGCGGACCGATCCGCGCCTAAGTGAAGGACAGGCATTCTTCTTTGCACTTTTTCACGCAGTATCGGCCTTCTGTAACGCTGGATTTGACCTTTTCACCGGTACTCCTGGCTTTGAAAACGGTATCCCGCGCGACAGCATCACGCTCTTTATTATGGGTGTTCTGATCTTCACCGGCGGCCTCGGCATCCCTGTGATCGCCGATCTTATCTCTTACGCTCGTGAACGTAAAGTATCGCTGCACACACGTATTACGCTGATTGTAGTCGGCTTGCTGGTGGGTTTAGGAGCACTAGGTCTCTGGCTTAGTGAAGGATTCGATAGCGATGGCATGCTCCACGGTCAACCGCTCGACCGACAGATTTTTGTGTCACTGTTTCAGTCTATCTCGGCCCGCACTGCTGGTTTTTCCGGGATAGATAACTTTGAGTCGTTAACACCGGCTAGTCAGTTACTGTTGATTACCCTCATGTTTATCGGCTGTGCCCCGGCATCGATGGGCGGTGGGATTACCACCGGTACTTTTGCCGTGCTTTCCATCTCGTTGTGGAGTTATGCGCGCGGCTTACCTACTGCGCAGTTCGGAGGGAGGAGTCTGGCAACCGGAATGGTGCGCCGTGCGGCTGCGGTCTTAACCATTTCGCTGTTCGTTGTCTTGTTCGCTTCGTGGCTGATAGTGGCAACCCACGATGCCACTCTCGATCAGGTTGTCTTTGAAGTAGTTTCAGCATTTGCTACCTGCGGTCTTACATTGGGATTCACCGGTGAACTGAATACCTTCGGGCAGTTGATTATCATCGCAGTAATGTTTTGGGGGCGGTTGGGAGCGCTAACGATTATTACCGCCATCGCCCGCCAGAGTACTGCACCGCAACCGGTAACGTATCCCGAAGAGCAAATTCTGATCGGATAACACATGCGACATCTTTATCTCCATATTCCCTTTTGCCATCGGCGTTGCTCCTACTGCGATTTCAACACTTACGCCAATATGGAGCACCGAATTGAGGCGTATGTTGACGCACTTTGCCACGAGCTGGCAATGTTGCGCGATCACCTGCCACCGCCACCAGTCTCGCCCGAAGCTGCTGCATTGCGTCCCAGTATCTTCTTCGGTGGCGGCACGCCAAGTATGCTGTCTGTCGCGCAGATCGAACGCATTCTACAGGCAGCAGCCGCGATTGTTCCGCTCAACATCGCCGAAATCTCACTCGAAGCCAACCCTGGCACCGTCCTCGGACGTGACTACCTCCGCGATTTGCGCAGTCTCGGTGTGAATCGGCTGAGTATGGGCGTGCAGAGCTTGCACGACCCAACGTTGCGCATGCTCGGTCGCATTCACACCGCTGCCGAAGCGCGGGTCAGCTTTGAGGATGCTCGGGCAGTTGGTTTCGATTCGATCAACCTGGATTTCATCTTCGGCTTGCCGGGGCAGGATTTGGCCCAATGGCGAGCGACGCTCAATGAGATTATCGCGTGGGATGTCGATCACATCGCACTTTACTCGCTTATTCTGGAAGAGAATACACCGCTCTATGCCCAGGTTACTGCAGGGCGCTTGTGCGTACCTGACGATGACCTGACCGGCGCGATGTATGAGCTGGCGATAGAGATGCTCGGTAAAGCAGGTTATCGTCACTACGAAATTTCAAACTGGGTACGGCCCGTCGGTACCGACCGGCCAGATGCACCTCCGGCATTGGCCTGTCAGCACAACCTGGCGTACTGGCTCAACAGTGATTATCTCGCCGCCGGCGCGGGGGCGCATGGCCACGTCTTTCCGCAGCGCTACGCCAATCTACGGTCAATCGACAGCTATATCGCCGCAGTGCAGGCTGGCCGCCGCCCCATCGCAGAGACAATTCAGCTTACCACCGACGATCTAGCGGCCGAGACAATGTTTATGGGCCTGCGCCTCGACATCGGGGTCGGCTTTGCCCATTTTGCTGCCCGTGTTGGTCGATCATTACGTGAAATGTACGGCTCAACGCTCGACCAGCTCAGCGCACAGGGATTGATCGAGTGTGATGAGCAACGGGTACGGTTGACGCCGCGAGGACGGATGCTTGGTAATCAGGTATTCGCACATTTTGTGTAATGTTGCGAGGATACCCCCAGCGAGCGAGCCCCCCTTCGCCCCCACTTGCAGGGGGCGATGACCGATGGATTCCAGCCGCACACCAGAGCAAACACGACCGAAAACTGCAAACTCTGAGCGCCTGATCAAAAACTCGGCTTTCTCATCAGCCACGTAGCGTTCCTGTGCACCCATTGTGTGAGGGGGTTCCAGCGTTCTTTCCTTCGCCCTGTGGGGAAGAGAAGGGGGCCAGAGGCAAGGTGAGGGCTGCCAGCCATGCTCCACAGCACCGACGCTGAACCCGTTGCAACGTGATCATGCCTTCAGAGCGCAGACCGCTGGCCTACGGGTTGGCGGGTGCGCTGTGGGCGTCGGTGCTCGTCTGCGGAAGCAGGTTTGGGGCCTCCCCTCCTTGCCGGTGCAGAGATGGTCGCAATGACTGCACCCCACCCGGTGCATCGTAGCGGGGACGCCAACCAATTGACACCGCTGGCGTGACCAGCGGTGTCGAACCAAACGGGGACGCCTAGGCCATTGGCGGGGTAGGGGAGCGCTCCACCGCCTCAACGTTAAGGAGCAAACACGCCCGGCGGAGCTGAACGGCCCGCGTTTGGAGGGCTTTGGTGGCGCCCAGGTTGCAGCCGAGCTGGCGGGTAGTCGCCGCGAGGGAGAGCTTGTAGGTAAAGCGCAGTAGCAGCACCTGGCGGTAGGTCGGCGGCAGGCTCGCCAGCGCCAGCCGCAATTCCTGGCTATCGGCCAGCAGAGTGAGATGGGCCTGGCCGTCGTCCGCGCTCTAGTCGGCCGAGACCATCGCACAGAACGGAATGGTACGCCCGCGGTGTCACCGCAGATCAATGGTCAGGTTGCGAGCGAGGCGGAAGAGCGAGGCGGCAAGCGGCACGCCGCGGTCTTCGACATCGGCGGCGCGTTCGATGAAGCGGATGAAGACACCATGCCGAGCATCGCGAGCAAGGTCGGGGTTGCCGAGGCGTTGCAGCAGATAGTGGTAGAGGCGAGGGCTGTAGGTTGCGTAGACCCAGCTCAGCACGTGAGGGTCGCGGCGGCGGATACCGGCGACCAGGTCGGGGGAATAGGGTAGGTAACGTCGTGAACTCCAATCTGTGCATGAACGGCGAATCGTGATACGACCTACTATAGCAGGACGGCGGAGGGAAAACGGTAGAAGACTGGCGCGATTTTTTGGAATGCGACCGTAGGCAAACAATACTTCTACCTGGTAGTGTGAGAGCGCTTTCTGGTGTCCTGATAAGTGAATACTGTTGACTGAGCACCTGGTTAGACGTGTGTTGTAAGGATATATCACGATGTTATTACTATTTTAAAGGCTACTGTTTCAACTTGGAAACAAGCAGCTATTATTATGATAACAGTTAAGAACCCTGAATGAGTGAGTAGTACAATGATCAGCCGTCTAACCGCACTCCTCACCATGACCACCCTGGTATTGGTCTTAGGGACGGCTCTCATCTCCACCGTCCCACCCGCTCGTGCAACCGCGTCCTATCCTGATCCTACGTTTCCATACCGCGCCGAGTTGATGACCAACTCCCCGATCCCGAAACTCTGAACGTATTATGTTGCAGTAGACACGACAAAGGAGGATATATGCGATCGGTTCTCTGGCTCTGCATCATCATCCTTGTACTTGCCGGTATCCCGCATCCGGCGGCGTCCGGTGGTATCCCGTCCGTTCACCCCGAGCTGATGACGGGATCGCCGATCCCGTATATCGGTGGTTCGATCCATGCGTGGATTGAACACCCGCACCGCATCTACGTCGTGGCCGATCTCGATCCCGACGGACATCGTATCCTCGATACCCGTCTGGGACCCGAGAACGTCCTCTCCTACGTTACCTACTGGGACCGTGCAACACAACAGTGGCATCGCCTGACCTCGGCTGATGATCAGGTCCACGTGGGCAACCCACTCGACCGTATCAATCATCAGGTATGGGAGATCGGCACGGTTGCCGTCTTCAGTCACGTCCGCAAACACATTCCCAACACCAACCGTCTTGCCGGTGCCGTTGACCTGCATACCGGCGAGTGGCTCCCCTATCCGACCATCCCGATCACATGAACCGTCATCCAGACCCCCTTTGGACCGAGAGAAATGGTTCGAGACCGAGAGGTGTTCGCCGAGGTGAATGCGGTCGATGGGTCCGATGTGTACGTCATGACAACGGTGTACGGGGTGAGTACCGACGGGATGTTCCTCTTCCTCTGGGATCGGGAGCACGGCGTGTTCTGTTGGCCGCATTCCCTGGAACCGGTCAGCTTCAACACGACTCGCCCATCGTATGTCCCCGAAGAGGTATTTACCTTCGCATCACGACCCGGTGCCCATCTCCTCCGGGTCGGTCGGTATCTGATTCCGTTTCAGACCTGGGTCGATCTCACGGAACATCACGCCCCCGTCCATTGTCGGGACGACATTGACCGACGGTTGATCGCCTTTGACCTCTCCACCCGGCAATGGATATGCCCGTTGGTGCAGAATATCGAGGCCGTACCGTCGGATCAGCCGTTTCAGACGACCGCAGGGGTGACGCCCGATGCCCACGGTGGACTCTGGATGTCGTGGTTTCGTGGAGAATGCCGGGGCTTACTGACCTGCGAGCTGGTATATGGCCGTCTGGACACGACCGTCATGCCGCCGCGCCTGGAGATGTTTGAGGAGATGACCGTCGATGTCAGACGGGCGTTTCCCATCTATGACCTTTGGGGGTACTTGCCGGATAGTATCCTGTTCGTTGTTGACGACACGCTGCATGCCATCGGGAATCTGAGCTACGATCCACGAGACATTCCGATCTGCTATCAAGAAAGTGCGCAAAGGTGCGCACGGTTCTCTTCCTGCCCCGACGTG